>DHJF01000002.1:0-4604 GCA_002404195.1 Candidatus Saccharibacteria bacterium UBA4727
CCAGCAAGCTTGTCACCAACGCTAATTTTACGGAGTTGAGCCACGAAAATCTGAATCTGCATCAAGACTCCAGCCTTGAGTTCGTGACCGTTTTCGCGTGAGAAAATCTTCACACCGACAACTTTACCACCACCGGCGTTGTTCATACGCTGTGAGGTATCACGAACGTCTTTGGCTTTTTCGCCGAATATTGCACGGAGCAGACGTTCTTCTGAGCTAAGTTCTTGCTCACCCTTTGGCGTAATCTTACCGACGAGAACGTCGCCAGATTTAACCTCAGAACCAACTTGAACGATACCGTTTTCGTCGAGATGACGAAGTGAATCCTCAGAGACGTTTGGAATGTCACGGGTGACAATTTCTGGGCCAAGCTTGGTTTCACGGACTTCAACGGTGTAGTCTTTGATGTTAATGCTGGTCAGGCCGTCATTTTGGACAATGCGTGAAGATAAAACAATCGCGTCGTCCATGTTGTAGCCACCCCAAGGCATGAAGGCAACCGTGAGGTCGCGGCCAAGAGCTAATTCACCGTCAGCAATAGAGGCGCCTTCGATAAGAATATCGCCGGCTGTCACTTTATCGCCACGAGTGACGCGGGCTTTTTGGTTGAGGGAACGGTCATCGTTTGATTTCACAAAGTGAGTCAGTCCGTAGATTTTGACACCATCTTTGTACTTAACGTGAATTTCATCACCATCAGCGCGAACAACTTCACCGTCAGCTTCAGCAACAATCAATTGGCTGGTGTTCTTGGCAAGTTCAGCCTCGATACCCGTACCAACGGTTGGAGATTCTGGGTTCAGCAGTGGAACAGCTTGTTTCTGCATGTTCGATCCAGTCAGTGAGCGGTCAACACGGTTTTTCTCGATAAATGGCACCAGAGATGCGGTTGAACCAAGAATTTGCTTGTGAGCGGCGTCCATGAAGGTTACTTCGGTGGCGTCAACTTGGGCAGGGTTCAAGTTGTCACGAGCGCTCACGCGTTCGTCGACAAATGAGCCGTCTTCGTTTAGCTCGGCACCGGCGTCGGCGATAACTTCGCCGAGTTCCTGTGAAGCGTCAAGATAGACAACTTCGTCAGTTACTTTGCCATTTACTACCTTCAGGTATGGTGTTTCGATAAAACCGTACTCGTTGACACGAGCGTAGGTAGCAAGGTTAAGCACCAGTCCAATGTTGGCACCTTCTGGAGTTTCCACGGCACAGATACGGCCGTAGTGAGTCGGGTGAGCGTCACGGACATCAAAGCCAGCGCGTTCACGAGAAAGACCACCAGGTCCCATCGATGAAAGGCGACGTTTGTGTGAAAGTTCTGCCAGTGGGTTCACTTCGTCCATCAACTGTGAAAGCTGTGAACTTGCGAAGAACTCACGAACAGCGGCAACCACTGGACGAGCGTTGATCAGCTGACCAGGAGTCACTGTTTCAAGGTCAGACATAGACATACGGTCCATGGCGTTACGTTGCATACGCAACATACCAACGCGGAACTGACGAGCAACGAGTTCACCAACCAATTTAATACGACGGTTCGACAGGGCGTCGATGTCGTCGGCAGGTTCTTGTGAGTTATTCAAGCGAATAATCTCTTTAATGATGGCAACGAGATCGGTCATTTGGAAAACGCGGTTTTCGGCGATGTTGGCAACATCAAGACCAAGGCGCTGGTTGAGCTTATAACGACCGACACGGCTGTAGTCGAAACGTTTGAAATCGAAGAACATACGCTCAATCATTGAACGAGCGTTGTCAACGGTGGCAAGGTCACCTGGACGCAGGCGACGGTAGACTTCGATAAGGGCTTCGTTGGCACCACGAGCAGCGTCTTTATCAAGCGTTGCGTCGATGTATTTCACTTCACCGGTATCAACATCAGCAAACAATGCTTTAATTTCACTGGTTTTGTTGTGGCCAAGAGCACGTAGTAGTGTCGTGACAGGTAGTTTACGGCGACGGTCGATCTTTACATACAGAGCACCGTTGCTAGCTGTTTCAAATTCCAACCATGCACCACGGCCTGGAATAAGCTTTGCGCCGTAGAAATTACGGCCAGCAGTCGTATCAGCGGTGAAAAAGACACCGGCGCTACGGATAAGTTGTGAAACAACAACACGCTCAGTACCGTTAATCATAAAGGTACCGCGGTCAGTCATCCATGGGTAATCACCAAGATAAATCTCTTGCTCTTTCACTTCACCAGTCACTTTGTTCGTCAACTCAACATTGGCGTGCAGTGGCGCGTCAAAGGTCAAGTTGTTTTCTTTTGCGTCTTGCTCACTTGTCTTAGGGTCTTGGAACGCGTAATCTTTGAAACGCAGTTCAAGTTTCTGACCAGTGTAGTCCTCGATTGGGTTAAGTTCCGCAAAAATCTCGCTCAGACCAGTCTCGACGAATTCACGCCAAGAATCTTTTTGGTGAGCGATGAGATTTGGAAGTGCTAACGCGGTGTCATCTTTCGTAAAAAACACACGTTTGCTAGCAGTAGGCTTGGTTTTTGCCATCGTATCTCCTCGCAATTAAATTGTTTTAGTGGGTTATTGAATCGGCGCCGAAGATTCACTTAACTGGGGTCAGACCTCGCTCGTTGCCACACAAACTTTGGACATAGATAACCACAGCTACACTACTTCTTGGTACCTATTGTGAAGACTTCTACGCAAATAGTCAAGGGTTTTCTCTCTGAAATGTCAATGGCATTAAACGGGCGCACAACCGGGGCGCCTGACATCACACATTCTCTAGGATGCCATTGATATCAACAACAATCGCCGTACTGTCATCTATCTTCGTCGTCCCGTGGACGAGCGCGTGCGCCGCGGCCGCTGCGCCCAGGCTGCGACTTGTTAAATCTCGCCACATCTCCTCGGTCGGTCGGTCTTCCTCCTGGTCGCCAAGCACGCCGTCTGTCACCAGTATCAGCCGGTCATGATTATGAAGACGGAGCGAACCCCATTCGGCGTGACTGTTGTGGTAATACGCGAGCTGCTGCGGATATGGTGCCGTCCCAAGACGCAAGCCCGCATTACCGACACCCGTATAATCAACCCCAAGAAAGTTATATAAAAACCGACCCTCTCCCTGCTCTCTCGTGTGCGGCGCAATGTCATCGTCCTCATCGTCCCAAACGTCACCGGCCTGTAAGAGGTTACGACTCCGTACAAGCAGCTGCGAATCGCCGACATGCAAATAATTTGCATAGCCGTCTTCTGTTATCACCATGCCGGTAAACGTCGCTGCTGCACCCGTCCGGACAACTTCTCGTTGCATCTGATCGAGAACACCTTCTTGATAAATTCTATCGAGCACAGCTTGACTAGTCTTCAATCGACTCCCGCGTGTCATCGCCTGTTCGAAAACCCGACACGCAATGACGGCCGCTTCAGCGCCGTTCTCGGTACTACCCACGCCGTCGGAAACAGCGAATATCCCCATGTCGGGGAGGTAAATGACCTTATCCTGGTCGTCAGCACTCACCGATATATTCGCGCCAAACAACCTTGCTTTATTCTGCTTGGTTATTTGCGCCACACCACTGTCAACAATCCGTAGTTTGTCCATAGTCAGGACAGTATAGCAGCTTTTCGTCAATATGCACTGTTATTTGCGAGAATAGCGCTAGGCTTTAGTGATAACTTCATCAATTAACCCGTACGTGACCGATTCTTCGGCGCTCATCCAAAAATCACGGTCGGCGTCTTTTTCAATTTTTGAAAGCTTCTGACCGGTGTTCTTGGCAAGGATCTCATTAAGACGTTGCTTGAGGAAGAGACCTTCGCGGAGGGTGATTTCTTGATCGGTAATCTTGCCCTGCGTACCGCTACTTGGTTGGTGAATCATAATACGGCTATTTGGTAGCGCGACCCGCTTGCCTTTCGTACCACTGCTGAGCAGAAAAGCACCCATACTAGCCTGGAGGCCAATGCCAATTGTCATAACGTCTGGCGAAATATATTGTATGGTGTCGTAAATCGCGAGACCGTCGTAGACACTGCCGCCAGGACTGTTGATATACAGCTTGATGTCCTTCTTAGGATCTTCATAGGCCAAGTGAAGCAACTGAGCTACCACGATACCAGCGGTATGTTCGTTGACATCCTCACCAAGAAAAATAATACGTTCATTTAATAGTCGTGAATAGATGTCAAAAGCGCGCTCGCCCTCTGACGTCTTTTCAATAACTGTTGGAACAAGATAATTGCTAGGTTTACTCATATATCTAGTATACCAAACCTAGCACTCAGTGCAAGAGAGTGCTAGTTGCCTATATCTTGACTTTGTCATGTATTATGCTAATATATCAACGCATACTGACTGTATGTAAATCCAATCCGGAAGGAAGAGTCCGTGAGCACTTCAGACTATGAGCAAGACCCTCATAACCTCCGCGTTGAAGGCGCCCTCAAAGCTTTCGAACGCGTTCGGGGTGTCGACAAGCAGCTTGACAGCGCACTTGATGCGAACGACTGGCCGCTTGTCAGAGCACGCCTGAACGAAATCGAGCAGAGTTCGGCCGGCGCGATAGCTCTCGTTGGGAAGAAGGATGTAGCACTGCTGCATTTTTCCATCCCAATTCTGCTGACGCTGATAGAGGACTTCTAGGCCTC
>DHJF01000002.1:4903-6248 GCA_002404195.1 Candidatus Saccharibacteria bacterium UBA4727
GGCCTCCGGATTATGCGTTAATAATTGTACGATTATTCTGATGAGTCCAAGAGGACGAAACGCAAACTTTTCCCGTTGCATTCTTTTTAGAGACGTAACGAACGACCACTGTCACTATCGATAATTACAGTGGTCACTCGATCAGTAGACCTCCCTACTGGTCTTTTTCATGTCAACAAAAAACCTCACGCGCAGTGAGGTTCAATAATTTCTAGGTAGGACACTCTCGGCTCAGAAGAATATACCCGTTACTCGAAGTGGATTACTTCTTTGCTTTTTTCATGCGTTCACGACTGAAGCGATCCCAGTCAAACTTCCTTTGGTAGGTGACCGGCATACGGGGTTGTCGCCGGAAGAATTGCACAATATTGCCCGTCACCACTAGGGGTGTAAGCAGTAGCGAACTGCCGATAGTATGCAGTAGCCGTTGTTGCCTGCTACTGCGCACGAATTGCCTGATACGCTCCATGGCGTTCCTTCCTCGTCGTTTTGAGCCGAGAGTGCCCGTCTTTTATAGCATTATTTTGATGCATCCGCAATGCACGAGTTACCGCCAATACAATACTCACCCCAGCTTGTGGCCGGGGTGAGTATGAGTTGTCTCGTCGTACTATTTTTTCGTGTTAAGTTCGACAAGTCGCTCGACTGTTTTTTCAGTCAATAGACGGTTGGCGATGTCGCGGCGAGCCTCAGCAGTCGCGAATTGCTTGACGGCTTCTGGGTTGTTGGCATACTGTTTTTTGTACAGTTCAACATGCTCATCAAGCTCTTTCTCGGTTGCGGTAATTTTCTCTACCTTGCTCAGCTCAGCCAGCGCCAAACCAGCTTTGACGCGGTTTTCGGCAGCTGGACGGACTTCTTTATCAAGCCAGACTTCTCGTGTTAAGAAGTCTTTGTTGGCGAGATACTGGTCAAGTGAAACACCTTGGTAGGTTAGGTTTTGAATCATATCGCGTTCGATTGATTCTTCTTGGTCTTTAACTAAGATTTCTGGCGTTGGGACCTTGCTGGTGTCAATCAATTGTTTGACCAGTTCGTCTTTGAACTTATCGGTCACTTCACGCTCTTTTTGAGCGGTCAGTTCTTTTTTAATGTCAGCTTTTAGCTCAACGACAGTCTTAAATGGACCAGTTGTCGCTGCCCATTCGTCACTCAGAGCTGGCGGTACAAGCTCTTTGACTTCTTTGAGGGTCGTCGTAAAGACAACAGCAGCGCCCTTAAGGTCGGCCACGTGATAGTCAGCTGGGAACTTCAGGGGAATGTCAAAGGTTTCGCCAACCTTATGACCCACAATTGCTTCTTCGAAGCCAGGAATAAATGAGTTTGAACCAAGTACTAAATCATA
>DHJF01000008.1:0-1523 GCA_002404195.1 Candidatus Saccharibacteria bacterium UBA4727
TTGAACCAAGTACTAAATCATAGTCAGTACCGGTACCGCCATCAAAAGCAACATCGTCTTTTTTACCAACAAAGTCGATGACCGTTTCGTCACCGTCTTTAGCGGCACGGTCGACCGCCTTCTTTTCGGCCATGCCGGTGCGCATGCGTTCAATCACTTCGTCAACATCTTTCGCGACGATCGTCGCTTTAGCTTTAGTTACTTTGAGTGCGCGGTAATCACCGAGGGTCACCTTTGGCAAGATTTCAGCCTCGGCAGTAAATTCGAGTTCGCTACCTGGCACGTATTTTTTGACTTCGACGGCTGGGCGGTCGAGAGCCTGAATATCCTCGGCGATATAGGCGTCGGCCACGGCTTTTGACAGGGCGTCTTCAAGTGTCTGCTCGGCAAGCGCCTCCGGGCTAACGTTCTTTGCGGCCACACTCGCAGGGACTTTACCAGCGCGAAAACCAGCTACTTTTACAGTTTTCGCGAGTTTGTTAAGGGCTACCAATTCGGCAGCTTTTAATTCTTTTTCACCAAGTACAATTGTCAGTTCTACTTTGGTATCTGATAGGTTTTTTACAATCGTTTTCATATTTTATAGATTATAACAGATTGAGGGGCATTTCGGTAGATAGCTAACGACCTACAGAGCCGTCGATGACAGTTGCAAAATATCGTCACCACAATCATGAAACACGTTCATAACTCTGGTGACGAGAGACAGGGGCTGCCGCTCGTCATTCCGGGTTGCTGGTTTAGAATTTTTGTCGCTTGCCGCTCATATTACGAACGGCAAATGCCTCAAAAACCAGCATGCCCATACCGATAGAGCCTCCCATGCAAGACAGAAGGTACTCATCCCAGCTGTACGCCGTGAACATCGTCGAGAGCGCCATAGCACCAAACAAGGCAGCGGTAAACACGGCGAAGAGCCCGAAGGTCGACCGGTACGTTTCCGTCATGAAGGGCGAATCATCGACCATTCCTGCAAACTTGAGGACAAGATTGCAGCCAAGCCAACAGATTCCCAAAATAATGGGAACGAACACGAGCGCTAATGTGAAGATATTATTCATAATCCACTTCCCTGTCTCAGACCGTACACATGGTACGGCGGTGGAATGTACGAAGCTACGGTGTGCAACTTTTCATTGGTATGTTATAGCATAAGTAACGTATAAATACAACTAATCGAAGAGTTCGTCGAGAGCGCCGCTGTGCTTGTGACGGCGGTCTTTGACCGTCGAAACAATGCGTTCAAAACTAAGCTTTTGCTCTTCGGTTGAGGCGGTATCTTTAAATGAATAGATTTCTTTGGCAATCTCATCATCGCCGACAAAAACCATGAATGGAATATGTTTTTTAATCGCAGTTTTGATTTGCTTATCGAGTTTGCGACCGGTAATATCAAGCTCGGTATTGACGCCTTCACTGCGCAGGTCGGCCGCCAGTTTGGTCGCGCCTTTTAGTGTATCTCCAAGGACGACCACATATACCTCGGTGGTCGAAGATAGCTCTGGGAGTAATTTGTGCGTCTC
>DHJF01000008.1:1836-3572 GCA_002404195.1 Candidatus Saccharibacteria bacterium UBA4727
AGCGAGCGGTTGTTGTCTGGGTGATTATCGAAAACCTCAAAGACAGTACCGGTGTAATAATCAAGTCCACGCATCAGCGTAATATCGAACGTAGCGTTCTTAACGCCGGCACGTTCCAGCAGCGTAAATAGTTCTTGCACCTCTTTAACGGCGCTGTTGTCACGAATCTCAACGGGCAGTTCTGACATATTCTTGGCGCTCAGTAGTGCCGAAATCTTCGCCAGACCAGCTGGAGCAGTTTGCTCGCCAAAAATCTCAATCGCTTGGTCGCGGAAATCTTCGTTGCTAATCTTATTCTTACGATCAAACAATTTAATCATCAACTGCGCCTGAATCGCGTCGAGGCCAAGATACTGCGCCATCATAAAGTTAATCACTTTACGGTTATTGATTTTAATCGTAAACATATCATCGGTCGCACCGAAAGCCTTTAGCATTTCAGCACCCATCGCAATGATTTCCGCCTCTGGAAGCGCACCTTCGACGCCGAAAATATCGGTATTGAGTTGCCAGAATTCCCGTTCACGGCCACGTTGCGGGCGCTCGTAGCGCATAAAGTTTGCAATGCTATACAGGCGTGCCGGGTAGGCCATTTCCTGGCGGCGAGCAGCCACCATACGTGAAATCGATGGTGTCATTTCAGGACGAATCGCCACGGTGCGATTACCCCTATCTATAAAGGTATAGGTTTGCTCACCAGCCAGCTCTTGACCGGATTTTGCAGCATACACTTCAAGTGGTTCAAGCAGCGGCGCACCGTATTCCTCGTAACCAAAGCGCTGCGACACTCGGTGCCACGTGGCAAAAATGTAATTCTGAACACGTTTTTGTTCAGGATAGTAGTCGCGGGTACCTTTGTAGGGCTGTGAAGATAGTGTACTCATTACGGTTATTGTCGCATTTTCATCTGTAAATTGCAAGGTTTAGAGCCGTCAATGCCCCGCCAGGTAACCGTCATCGACGCACTGATGAGGGCATGCGATCGCGCAGCATTGCCCGCTCCACCCAGAGCTGACTTGTTCGAGGTGCATAGGTGATGCGTGTCGCTTCGCTATCGACAGATGGCACATCGAGAAGGTTGCGTAATTGCGACGCCGCGACGCCGTAGTTATCCGACAATACCCCACCGGGGATATGGGCCACGACTCCGTAGCCGCCCGGCCGCTCACCTCGGCCGCGAACGGCTAATTGGCCCAGGTGGCGGCGCTCGTGTTCGCCCGGTAGGAGCTCAAGATAGATCGCCAAACCCCTCTCATCCGGTAGTGAGCGTATGTTCACAAACGATGCAAGGCGCAGCTGATGCGAGGCGATAGCCCGGAGGGCAATCTCACGCTCGAGTAAGTGGGTTGACCATTCTGGTGGATGCTCTAAGGGGTGACCGCCCGGAACAAGCGGCACGTTGGCATAGGCTTCAGAATGGAGCGCAATAACCCCAAACTGTCGATCGTGGCGGTGTGATGGCGTAATAAAATCTTGTAATGCCGTGTTGAGGTCAGCACTCGGCGCATACTCAAGTTGAATGCGCGAGTACGCTGTGGGACGCGGGTGCAAAAACTCTGCAGAATCCACTTTCATAATCATATTGTGTCACTTGTCTACGGGCGCGTCAAGACATGGCGATGTAGCCAGTCGTACATCACAATCCCCGCCGCCACACCGACGTTGACCGAGCGCGTGCTACCAAGCTGTTCAATCATGACCATCTGCTCACTGGCGGCGACCATTTCGGGTGATAA
>DHJF01000008.1:3817-8073 GCA_002404195.1 Candidatus Saccharibacteria bacterium UBA4727
TTATTCCAGTGCCGCTTACCGATAATATGAACTGCAGCGACATTGAAGGCGTTGGCGTTACGCACTATCGTGCCGATATTCATGTCGTGTTGCCAGTTTTCGATTGCGATATGAAGGTCAACCCGCGTTGTGTTGAGATCGGCCTTAATCGCCGCAACTGTCCAGTAGCGGTACTTGTCTTCGACATTACGACGATCACCCTCAGCTAAAAGCTGCTGGTCGTAGCGTTCGTCGGTTGGCCACGGCTGAGGATGTGGCCCGACGCCGATTTCGAGGAAAGTAGTCATGTGTTTTAGTATAACAAGAAAAACCCCGCCTGGCTTGGCGGAGCTTCTCAAAACTCAACACCTGCTAGCGGGGTGTGTGGTGGTATTTGACAGCTCGCTTGGTAACAAAAACTGCCGCAATAACACCCAGGCTCAATGAAGCAGCCTTCACCATGAAGTGGCCGTCGCTACATTTGACGCGGATTCGCGCCATAAGCTCTTGGCCTTCCTGTACTATCTGGCCCGACACTGTATCGGTCAAACGGGCCCAGATTGCCACTGGCTGCTCACCATCTTTAAGCAGACCTACTAGCTTTAATTGAAGATCTGTCCTCGTCGGGTCAATCTTCAAAACCGGTCCGTCGCCACCGCGTATGACGTCACCATCATACGCCAAGTCAGAATCAATTGTCGTAATCTGTGCGTCCTGAATCTCATCAAGTTCTTCGCCCTGCTGGGACATCGCCCGTACCTCATCTCGTAGTTGTGTGGTGCGATTCATTTTAGTATACGCGCTGTCGAGTAAAACTTGAAGCCTTCATAACGATGGTTGCTTTTTGCCAGTAAAAGTGACGCGACCTCCCCTGCGCAGACTGACACGCACAGGTACTCGCAAAACTTCTTTACTAAAACTCCTTTTCGAACCTAGCAGCCGCCTCTATCACGTCACTATAAAGCTGATCAACGAGGTTGCTCATACGTACGGTACGACACACCGCATCCGATGCGCCGCCTGTGCCGTATTTTTCCAGTAGCGTGTCGACCTTCATCGTAACGATACAAGGGGGCTGACCATATTCTTCCAGTTGTGCTACGACGTCTTCAGGATAAGAGGATGCTGGCAGGTTTGTGATTAAGTCGAAGTCGAACAGCTTGGCTGCAATCCGACCAACTTTCATATGCGTCACACCAATGACGTATTCTGGCTTATAAAATGGCGCTCGTAGCTCTACGTAGTGCGCCATATCGACTAATGACTCCGTGATACGTGATTTATTGACGTATTCACGTCGCTCGTCTTCGAGAAATGGTTGTATATGAATTTCGATACATGGAGTAGTTTCGTCAAAAGCGATCTCCTTATCCTCAGATACATAGGTGACGGGCGCGACGGTTTCTATCGCTCGCAGCACGCTCGTATCAATAAATCTCTCAGATGGCATAAATGGCACTTTGTTTAATACAAAAAATATATATTCATATACTACTCGCATACCGAGCAGAGTTCAACTAAATGTCGACTTAAGGGAGCGTCACGGCACACTGCGTCACGACACCACCCTCGGTGTAGTTACCAGCCCCAGTGATATTGCAGGGCTGACCGGGCCCTTGGAGGTAATAGATGAGCTTCTTGGTTGAACTGTCGTACAATAGACCTGCTCGTATGTTATTGGTAATGCCGATCGAGAACAGTGACGTAGCGAGCGTAGGCTTGTTGGTCAGCACTGTCGCCAGTGCCGCATCCAAGGTTGCATCAGTCGTGAATGTGCCGCTGTCTCCTTGCCAACATTGGTTACTCGGATAATTAGCGCCGAGGCAGCCGGTCGTCGCCGGGTAGCTCCCGTTCAGTGTAGCGTATTGAAGGATTGCCTTGTAATAGGCGTTGGCACCACTAACCACCTGGGCGTTGCGGGCCCGTTGCTGCACGCCGTTATAGGCGACGATGACAATAGCGGCGAGGATACCGATAACCACAATCACAATCAAAAGTTCGACGATAGTAAAGCCTCGCTGTTTAGAAAAGGGGTTCAGTGTATGCAAGGCAGTCATAGGTTACCGTAAAGTATAAGCGATAAGAATAGGTCTGTAAAGAAACCTGCTCAATGAAACAGACGTTGGTATTCACGCGCTACCTCAACACTTATCTCATTACACGGTTGTCGCCACTTCCCTGAACGATGCAATAGGCCTTTCATAAGCGAGTAAAAACGATCGTCAATAATAACAAAACTTATTCATGAAAAAAGCCCACCCCAAAGGAGCGAGCTCTTCATTTTCAAGAGTGCTCAACTTCGAGACGAGCGCGTTGGTCAATCGTTGTCTTGACCGTCACCATTCGTCTGGCTAGCTTCAACCATAGACCAATCAATCTAGATTGAATAATAAGAGGCGGTATTCTATAGTATAAAAATGTCACATCGAAATGAACAGGTTGCATCGATACTTGCCCAACTGAAAGAATATTCATTCGAGAATAATGCTGATTTTAAAGATAATATCATTGATGGATTTATTGTTGCGAAAACCTATTTGCATACGGATCCACGGCTCCTTGGCAGTCGTGACGATGATTTCAAACGTGACATTCAATCGACCATCTATCGTTTTAGTGCTTATCGTCAGCCAATGCATGTTCGAGGCCGGCCGCGTATATATACCACCTTGGAGTGACAGTCACCCGAGCATTCGAGCGTCTTGAGCCCTACATCGCAGTGCAATTGAGTGAAGATACTGTGGACGAGCTACAAGATATCGAACACGGGGAATTAACTGAATCTTTTCACATAGAGTTTGAAGCCTCGGACCTAACGCCTGACAGGATCGACTCAGTATCGAGCTATCAAGTCGATCTCTACGGTGACACAATTCATGATACTGACGAGTCCAGTTTTTCATTCACAAGAGGCAGGACTGTCGTCTCCATTCCAAATGGACAAGCGGAAACGAAAGAGTTTTCGATTCCTGCGGCCATTGAACAAGAACAAATCCCCTCAGAGGCCGACCGCTTTATTAACGATTTGACCTTCAGTGCCATCGTCGGGCCACACTGGGAAAAACAGAATCAGCAATCGCTACCAACAGAGGACGCCGCTCGGCGTATGGCAATTATTTTATCGAAAATGAGGACAGGGAAACTGGAATCGTCCTAGAACGCGAGCGAAGACGAACTTTTTCCACGCCGAAGATCAAGAAGACCGCTGTCATAACACCTCTATAACTCTATCTCTGGCGACCTTCACGAGTCGACCGTTGTGACGATGTGGTTCGCCAAAATCCTTAGTCAATAGCGACAAAGCAAGCAACACCACTGGTATTCTTCAGTGAATAGGGCGCACCATAAAGACCCCAACCTGATCCAGGATTCGATAAGACCTGTCCATTGCTACTGCATGACGTCGCCGAAGGAGAAAGGTTGTATAGCAGAGAGTCGTGTCCATAGAATCCCGGTGAATACATAACTGAACCCGTTGGAGTTTCGCCGCCCATATTCCAATAGCCTGCCTGCTGATCTCTCACGCCGTACTGCGACAGAAGAGAGCTGAAAGCTGCCTGTACAGTGCCGGTCTGACCAGCTTGGGTGCAACCTGACGGATAAAAGCTCGACGGCCCAAGGCAGGCGTTCGAGTAGGTACTCAGTACGACGCCGTCAGTCTGTGCCATAACGAGGGCCTTATAGTAGCTGTTAGCCATCACGATAGTTTTTTGTTGTCTTAGCTTTCTCTTGAACACCCTGAAAAGCTACAATCACGATTGCGGCCAGGATACCGATGACCACGATGACAATCAAGAGTTCGACGATAGTAAAGCCCGACCTTCTTTCGGTCATCAGATACACCCCGGAGTGACAAATGGCAACTGGACAAAGTTCATTATGCTGCCACTATTACTTGGAACTGTATAGACAGCCAGATTGTCTTTGACGCAAGGGTTAGTTGAGCTTTCTGCTTCATTTGAGTCAATCCAGTATGGTCGCGCCCATGGATCGACCATGTTCCGTATATTCACCCCACCGGCCGTACTAATTCGATCTAAGGCCGTTAAATAGCGCGTCCAGCAGCTATTAGATCTAGGCAGTGCAGCAAGGTCGGTGCCGGGTGCTAGTGACGAACAATCTTGGCCGATCCAGAAGTCAAGCACGACGTCCTTGAGTGATCCTCCTGTCTGTATTTGCGCAGCGCTAATGGCTTTCATGAGTGTGTTCTGGTCGGCCTGAATCTTTGACTGTTGGGCCCGACTTTGAATACCCTGATACGCGACAATCACAATCGC
>DHJF01000008.1:8303-8957 GCA_002404195.1 Candidatus Saccharibacteria bacterium UBA4727
CCGCTATTTTATTTAGTACACCGCGTCGACTTTTGCTGGC
This sequence comes from Candidatus Saccharibacteria bacterium UBA4727, assembly GCA_002404195.1. Classification (GTDB taxonomy): domain Bacteria; phylum Patescibacteriota; class Saccharimonadia; order Saccharimonadales; family Saccharimonadaceae; genus UBA6022. The sequence goes on from DHJF01000008.1 coordinate 8,344, forward strand.
ACTCTTTATACCCCGCACTCCTCAGTATCTATGACCAACTGGACGATTTAGGGTTTGAGATTATCCATAAGTGATGGAGACTTGCTTCGGCGCCCTAGTTAGTGAAGGCACCAGTTACCCACGCGCCGTAGCCAAGCCAGTTACCGCCACTACATACCCAACCGGGACTTGATGATGACGACGTGCCAGAGGCGACGCCATCCATCCGCGTAATCCCCAGAACATAAAATGGACCACGGGTCGGATCGCAGCTATTCGTACCAGCAGGATAGAGGTAATAGAAATATTCATATTCATTTACGTTCCACCCTGGGTTGAGGTTGGCGGCATTACCGGTATTGGTCGGGTCGACTGGTATGCGTGAGACACCGTTCGACGAGACGAGAGCCGACAAAAAGTTCGTGGCTGAAGTGCCGTTGGTACTAACCTCCCAACCACCAGCGTTGGCTGTTGGTACCGAGTTTGGGTAAGCGCCATTATTTATCTTGTAGATTTCAAGGGCTTTCCTAATCGTTTCGACATCGGACAATCGCTGCGAATCGCGAGCTCGTCCTTGTGCACCGTTGTAGGCCACGATGACAATCGCCGCTAAAATACCAATGACCACAATAACG
>DHJF01000039.1 GCA_002404195.1 Candidatus Saccharibacteria bacterium UBA4727
ACGACGGCACGAAAACTACCGTCACTCATAATCACCATACCGTCGCGAATTTCAGATATCAACAAACTATTCTGTGTCGTATTAGGCACAGATGTCGGTTTTTCGGCGCCTTGTGCTGTCGCCGGCGCTGGTACTGGAGCATTACTTCCGATAACACCTGGTTGGACTGCTTGCGACGGTTGTTGATTATTTGGCGGCACGTTTCCCACACTTCCCTGTTAGTTTGCTATTAGCGCAACGAAATGATCACTTCTTCACCCATATCCGCTTGCTTGTCGTGAATTCGCTTGGCTTCGTGCGCAATAGTCTCGATAGATAAATCGGCATTATTTGCAAGGTTTATTATATCAGCAGACGGCGGTTTTTCGCTAGTGGTTATGACCGGTTCTGGTGCGACAATGACGGGCGCGGCGACGGGTGCTGGTTGTGGAGCTGGGGCTGCGATGACCGGCTGTGGCACTGGTGGTTCATTTCCTAAGGGGCTAATGACGTGCTGGCGCATATTACTCGGATACGGGTTGAATTCGATTGGTGCGATGGGCTCACTAAAGCTATTTTGCGGTAGTGTGGCGGGCGTGAACGTTGTGTAAGGGTCAACAGCAGGCGGTGGCGGTGCGACGGCAACAGGTGTTGGCTGTGGCGCAGGCTGATGCATACGTTCAATAACTTCTTGGTGACGCTTAGCGGTCGATTTACTAATCATAGTATCAAACGAGCGTGCCACGCCGCCATTACTATCCAGAATATCCTCGGTTTGCTTGGCCTCGAAATACACGTCACTTTGCATAGCGCTCGGTGCTTCTGGTTGCGCCACGCCGCGGACTGCCCAACCGCCAGTGTCGACGATGTCGGCCAAATACGATAATCGCTGCTGGGCCTCTGACTGCGAGATATCCTTTGAACGTTGAATTTCAATTACTTTTGGTGCGGTAATCTCCACCAGTGACTGAATACCGTCGGCCTGCCATAGTCGCCTGCGTGGTTTTAAATAAAATGACACGATAGCAGCCAGATAGATTTCCATAGGTTGGTCTTTGCGTAGCGGTAAGGCTAAAGCGCCAAAAAATAAGACGATGGGTAGCGGAATAATAGCCAGTGGCACAAACAAACGACTGAGTCCCCAGCCTATCGCAATTGCCACCGCCACGATAATCAGGTAGATAAATTGCCGAAAACTAAACGGGCCGAGCAGCTTGTCGTCGGCTTCAACATCTTGGGGCACTTTATAGACTGCCATAGTGCTTATAGTATACCTCATTTAGGCCGCGCTACCAAGGTCGTCATCTTGACATTTATTACATTTTATGCTACTATGCAAGTAGTCCCGGGAATCACCTTGGACGGCTCCTTAAAAACGGAACAACTCTCTTGGTAAGACAAGATGAGCTGTTCTTGGAGCGCAGAAAAGGTGAAGAACCTACGAATCGATCAAAGAAAGAAGGTGTGGCAATGTCCACTCCCCCAACTTCCCATATCCCTACGACCAAGCCAAGCTTCAAGGCGCGGCTCTCAGCCAAGGCGAAGGCCTATTACGAAAAGGCAACCATTCACTCGGACAACTCTAACAGGGCATTTGCCGTGTTGGTGATTCTGGGTGCTGTAGCAGCCCTCGTCACAGGCATCGTCCTCTGGTCCGAGACTACCGGTGAGTATGCCTCGAACACGTTCATCGCGACCGGCACTACCACGTTAGCCGTGGCAGTTGTCGTTATCGCGGTGATTCTGTTTTTTCGCTCGGCTCAGAAGCCGGCGGTTTCACAGATCATCATGATCGTGGCGCTCGTCTTTTTCGTAAAGCTGTTGATGGGTTGGGTCTATACCGCCTTTGATGGTGTATTTTCAAAGGGCTGGTGGGCTGTTCCTTTCATTGGCTTCGTCGCCTTTTGGGCGTCGATGGTTCTGCTGTTCATGCTCATTTTCAAGATTACAGCCCCACAGGTTGAAAATCCTGAACTTGTCCAGGCAAAAGCACTCCTCAATGACGCTACGGTAAAACGTGACAAGCGTCAAAAGGAGGCCGATGACACTGCGGAAGCGGTCAAGGCGGCAACCAAAGCTGAAAAGAAGTCGGCAAAGGACCTCGTCGCTGCGAACGACAAGTTTGAAGAAGTAACTCGTAAGCGCGACGAGGCTCAAAAAGCTCACGACAAGGTCGTCGAGAAAGACGACACGGTGGCGGCTGCTGAAAAAAAGGTGGCCGATGCTACCGAGGTGCTTCGCGTATCGAAAGATGCGTTGAAGAAGGCCAAAGCGTCGCATTTTCAAGCTGCTGAGCGCCAAAATGCTCTACCTGGCCTGATTGCTCAGCGTCAAGCTATGCTCGACGCAGCTCAGGCGCAGCTCGATGATGCTGTCGCCAGGCTCGCCGTCGAACGCGAGGCCTTCAACGCAAATCCTAACAATGTAGCCGTGAAAGCGGACTATGCGAAGGCGGGTGCAGACGAGACTGTAGCTAGGCGTGCCGTCAAACCGCATGCAGATGCGATGACAAACCTGACGGTCGAGGAGGCCGGAAGTGACAAGAAACTGCAAGACCTTCTTGCAGCAATCCCTACGGCAGAAATAGCGGTTGAGACTGACGAAAAGTTGGTTGAAGCGGCTAGTAAGTTTGCCGAAGACACTCGAAAGGCATTGAATGAAAAACCCCCTACGGGGGAAGAGTTGGTAAAAGCCAAGAAAAAGGAAGAGGACCAGCGTAAGGATGTCGAGAAAGCGAAAGCAAAGTCGGAAGCCGACAAAACGGCCCTTAAACTCGGTACCTCTCAGCTAAAAACCGCTGGTAAGCTTTTAGGTACAGCGGAGAAGAAACTGGACGAGGCAGATGCCGCCTGCAAGCAGGTAGCTGAAGCTGGCAAGAGGGCGCAGAAAAAGCGCTGGGTTACCATCGGATTCCTCTTCTTTGGTTTTGTTGCGACAAATATTGCCATTTTCGGCTATATTATGACGCAGCTTTGATTTGTCGAGTCGAGGGGTGGCCACCTTGTGTGGCCACCCCTAAGATTCACTATCCTCACCTTTTCTGCAAACAAACCCATTACTGTGGTGTCACGTACGAAAGTTAGCATCTATTTTGATAATTTATATACGATACAGCACGGCAAAAAAGACATAAAAACTATTGACAATAACACTTTAAAATGCTACAATTAATACGTTATGTGGGAATCTATAAGACTCACTTCACACCGAGGGAACTCAGTGGGAAGAATCTTTACTTTTGCCCTCGCTGCCTTATTAGCGACTTTCCTTTGGGTACTCCTCGCTTCACCAATGGCGCATGCTGCCGATGCGAGTTGGAACAATGACAACGTTGTCTATAGCGGACAAACCTTTACTAAGCAAACAGCCGACGGTACCCGCCCACCGACGCTCTCAAAGGGAACAACTTACTATCGTAATATGGGTAATGTTGACGGTAATGGTAATAGCACTATTGGCGTTATCTACTTTTCTGGTAATCCAACAAGTGCAACCAGTGGAACGTATTTTACCTTTCAGCTCAACAGCTCTGCGCAACCAAGTGGTAAATCTGCTGACAAGAAAATCACTATAGGAACACAAGTGACCATCCCGACAGGAACGGCGAGTTGGAGTGGTGTAGATATTCTCTATGATGGCCATACCTATACAGGTAAAGATGGCGGACCTCGTATTTCGACAGGTAGCAATCCAGATCTTACCTCGGGTATGAAATATTACCAATACAACGAAGCACCAAATGGTAATGGAGTTAGTACTATCCATGTTTTGTATTTCGACGCATCGACCGATCCGACAACTGCGACAAGTGTTGATTATAAAACATATACACTAGACGCCAATCTGCAATGGAGCAACCCGAGCGCCATTCGAACAGTGAGTATTTTAACCGTCGTGAAAAGCCCTTCTTCGACCGACGGCCAAACAAGTGAGTCTACCTGTAAAATCGACGGTATCGGTTGGATTGTCTGCCCTGTCAGTAACTTCCTCGCTAAGGGTATGGATAGTATCTTTGATGTACTCAAGGGCTTCTTGGTGGTGACACCACTTACCACCAACACCGGCTCACTTTACAAGGCCTGGTCGGTGATGCGCAACTTCGCCAATGTTGCGTTTGTTATCGCCTTTATTGTCATTATCTACTCTCAACTGACCGGATTAGGCATTAGCAACTATGGCATTAAAAAGCTACTTCCACGCCTCATCATCTCGGCGGTCTTAGTGAATGTATCGTACTGGGTCTGTGCAATAGCGGTCGATTTATCAAACATCACTGGTAGCAGTCTTCAAGGTCTCCTAGTGAGCTTGCGCGACCAGCTAAATGGCCCAAACACCAACTCGCTGGGTAGCTGGCAGAGTATCACAGGCTTTTTGCTAGCTGGCGGGACGGCTGCTGCTGCAACTATGGTAGGAGGTGGCATTCTCGTCGTAACCGTTGGCGCTAGCTTGCCAGCAGCGATTATTCTCTTATTACCACTGCTTTTGACAGTGTTACTAGCTGCGCTGGTCGCACTGATTGTCCTGGCGGCTCGTCAAGCGGTTATTGTCCTGCTTATTATCGTGGCGCCATTAGCGTTTGTCGCCTATTTGTTACCAAATACTGAAAAATGGTTCGACAAATGGAAAGACACTTTTGTGACGCTATTGATTTTCTTCCCGCTTTTTGCGCTGATCTTTGGCGGCTCACAGTTAGCTTCGTTCTTGATAATTCAAACTAGTCACGACATTAACATCATCTTACTTGGCATGTTTATTCAGGTGGCACCACTTGTCGTCACACCGTTGCTGATTAAATTTAGTGGTAGCGTCGTGAGTCGGATTGCCGGCGTGGTGAACAACCCAAACAAGGGCTTTATCGACCGCGCCAAAAAGTGGAGCCGTGACCAGTCTGAACTGATGGCGGCACGCAACATGGGCCGCGGCGACCCTGTTCGTCGTCGTCAGGTGTTCCGTCGCTTTGCGCTTGGTATGGACGAAATGCGCCGTGGCCAAGATGATCAAAAGGCTGCCTATACGGCACAATCCGATGCACGTTGGGCAGGCACACAGGCGTATAGCGATATTAATCAGATAGCGCGTGAAGCAAGTGAACGAAAACATATTAATGAGAGTCATTCAGAGGTACGTTTCGAAAATGCTAAAAATGTGCACGGCGTACTTCATGATATGGAAATTGAAGCTCGCGATGTGAAATTGCAGCTCGAGAATGCCAAGGCCACCGGTGATATTCACTGGGAGCAGAACCACGATCCATTGATTATTGAACGCAAACTTGAGGCGCGTACCTCGGCCGATACCCTCGCTCGCCTGAAGGCTACCGACGACGCCAGCTACGAAGAATTTAAGGCCGGCCACCTAGGTGCCCATCCAGCCACGGCAAACGTTGCCCGGATGCTACACCAAAATCAGCACGACGTTGAAGATACGGCGATTCAAGCTATGCGTAGCGCCTCAGCTAAGCGTGTTCAGCAAGAAAATCTTACGACCGCGATTGCGGCCGATATGGATCAAAACTCAACCGTAGCTGCTCGTCAGTATGCTCAGTTGATCCGTCGTACGGCCGGCGGTATTCAGGGTCACGACGGTGCCCAGCGTGCCCTGGCACAGGCCTTATCTGACCAAAACCGCGCCCGCCAAGATACAATTACCAACGCTGACGCTATTATTCAACACTCAAACCTTAGTGCTGAAGAGACGCTCCGCATTGCCGAAAATATTAGTGTCAAAAATATCACCGTCACCGACGATATTCGCGAAGCCGCTATCAAACGCGTTGGTGCCAACGGCGTCATGCCGCACATTGACGAGCTGCTGACACACCTGGACATGTCACCAACTGGTAACGAGAACTTCCGTAAGGCCTTTGTTGAATCGATGCGTGGTAACAGTGGCCGTCAGAAGTACATTGGCTATGGCCTGCTCGACCAGATGACCCAGGGTATTCCCGGCGGTGTCAACCAGGCTACAGTTGATAGTTGGGTTGAAAAGATGCTCACCGACGGTAAACTGTCTGCTCGTGAACTGTCGAGCCAAGACCGCGATACGCTGGTACGTATCAACGAAGCGATTGCTCGCCTGCCACGTAACCCAGCGCTCAACTCTGCCCTTGGCGCACTACGTACTGAAATTGGCGACCTTCGTGGTAACGCCCAGCTATGGAACGCTACTGGTGAGCGTAAGGACGTTATTGAGACGATGGAACGGATTATTTAAACCTACTCAGATTCTATCTAATACTAGGGTCGACCCACTAAACATA
>DHJF01000032.1 GCA_002404195.1 Candidatus Saccharibacteria bacterium UBA4727
CGAGCTCGGTTTTGCCGACACCTGTTGGCCCTAAAAACAAGAAGGTGCCGATCGGGCGATTTTGATTGCGCACGCCAGCCCGCGCTCGACGGAGCGCATCGCTCACCACGCCAACCGCTCGGGTTTGGTTAATCATCCGCTCATGAATTAAGTCTTCTAGGTGTAAGAGTTTTTGACGCTCATCGTCCCCGCTAGCCACGCCAACCTTAATGTCCATCGTCTGTTCAATCGCTTGCTGAACCGACTGCGCTGTCACTAGCCCATTCACCCCATAACTAGCCGCCGATTCCATCAGCTTAATCGCCCGGCCCGGCATGGCGAGGTCGTGGACGTAGCGTTCGCTCAGCCGGTAGGCTTCTTCAAGCGCCTGATACATATAGGTTACTTTGTGTTCGAACTCGGTCATGATTAACTGGTCGCGCATAATGGCGATCGTCTCGTCCTTCGTTGGTTCGCTGATAGAAATACGGTTCAAAGCATTCACCAGGGCGCCATTACGCTGACCAATTTGCAAATAGCGCTGCTCGTCCATCGTGAGAATCATACGGAGACGTCCCGCCTCCAAGATTGGCAATAGCACGTTTGATAAATCGACCGAGCCAATCCCTTCTTCAAAAAAGAGCTGGGCGTTGTCGAGACAAATAATAATATTCTTAGCGTCATAGGCCTCACCAAGAATCTGCATAATCAGATTCTCAACCTCACCACGGCCTGGCGCCGCTGAAATAATTGCCGCCGAGTCTAAGATAAATACTTGGTGAAAGCGCAGGCTCTCCGGCAGGACCAACGAAGCGTCGAGCAGGCGTTCGGCAAAGGCGTGAACAATCGTCGTCTTACCAACGCCGGCGCTGCCTACCAGCGCGATATTCTGCCGGCCCGCCGCACTAAAGGTTGCCATGACTTGATCGAGTGCTTTGGCATGCGCCTCTAGGTCGGTTGACAGCGAACCGTTACGGACGAGCTGCTCACTCAAATTTTGACCAAAGCGCGATAACGTTGGCGTGTAGCCGAATGACCAGTCGCGCGCAATACCTCCCGTTCGTTTTGGCTTGATGTGGCTAGCGATGAGGTCGCGGATATGTTGCTGCCACAGGACGCCGCGCACTAAATCGTCGTCGTCGAGCTGAAGATGTGCTAAGACGCCTTCATACCCAGCAAAGCAGCGAATCAGGGCCACGGCCAGCACGCTACCTGAAATATGCTCCAGCTTAAGCTGTTCGTGAATTAGTAACGCCGTGCGCCACACATTGTCGGTATCAGCCACCTGGTCTGACGAGAGATCGAGGAGCATTTGCGGAGTGATGCCAAAGCGAATCCCGAAGAACTGTCCACTTCGCACACGACCAACGGCCGTCGCGATATCACGCGGTGTCGGCGCTAGCGGCAGTTGTCCTAAAATATCACCCGACAGCCAATCATCGAGCTGTTGCCCGCTACCAGCTGGAATATGTAATAAATCATGACGAATCCATAATAGAACCATGATAGGTAGGGCTGATAATCCCAGAATAAGCCAGCCCAGCGATAAGCCAATCGCCAAGAGACCCGCGCCCCCCACAAAAAAGAGTACGGCAATCAGCGGGAGTAGTTGGCGCCATATCCCACGTAGCTTCACACCTAGGCGTGCTTTGTAGGCACGCGCACTGTGATAGTTAAAAACTATTGGTTCCATGGTATCCAGCCCAGCAGCCACAGTGCACAACCAGCCAACGGTACGAGGGGCACAAATGCCCAGCCAATCAGTATGACACCACCAATCAGTGCGGAAAGCGTCAGGCCGATTGCTCCAACCATGATGATAACAATTCGAATCATCGCCCCGATACAGCGTGAGATAACGCGGTCAAAAAACGCCTGAATTTGAACGCCTAACGGACCGCGGACTCCACCAGCAGAAATCTGACGGAATGGATTAAACAGGGTGCGGACGAGCAAACCTATTGAGAAGTAATCAATCATGGCCGCCAGTTGCTCACGTAAAAAGACGCCACGTTGTCGCCAGCCAGTTCCATACCACCACGAGAATAGCCCCACAATAAACATAGCCTTATTGTACCCCACCCCGCCGCTTTACGCCACAATAGCAATGGCATGAAATCGCTCATGTTTTTCTGAGTACATCTCCTCTGGATGGTATAATAGGACCTATGTCCAAACCGTACGTCACCCTCCTTGGTAAAGCCGTCCGATCTATCGCTCGTCTGCGCGGAGGCGGTTCAGCCCTGCCTGGCCTCTTTGTTGAAAAGATTGACCCCGCATTCATCAAGCGTACGCTCGCCCCGTTGCCGCACGGCGTCGTCGTCGTGAGTGGTACGAACGGCAAGACCACCACGACGAAAATGGTAGTCGAGCTCCTTGAAGGCCAAGGCTTAAAGGTCTTCACCAACCGCACCGGTAGTAACTTTACTCGTGGCGTGGCCGCTGCCCTGCTCGGTGAAGTCGATAATCACGGCGTCCTTCATGCCGATATCGCCGTGCTTGAACTTGACGAAGCCCACGCCGTCCATTTCGTACGCGCTATCCCGCCGCGCTACAGTCTGCTGCTCAATGTTATGCGTGATCAGCTCGACCGCTTTGGTGAAATCGATACCACCGCTGGTATGCTAGCAAGCATCGCGCGGCACACCACCGATACCGTCGTTCTTAACCGCGAAGACCCACGTGTCGCGGCGATTGCACCACAATTAACTTACCAAAAGGCAGTTTATTTTGGCCTCGCACCCAAGCTCACGAGTCTTTTTCCGAACGACGACGATATGCATAACTCACAGGTTCAAGCCCTGCAGAATACACCCGCCGCAAGTGTCACCTTGCAGGCCGTCAGCGGACAAACTGCCGAATTCTTATTGCATGACAAAAGCGTCACTGCCAAGCTGCAGCTCCATGGCATCTACAACATTTATAACGCGGCGGCGGCGCTAGCGCTGGTTCACGTCATTGTCGGTGAAGACTGCGACCAAACCAAACTCCTCGCCAGTCTGAGCGATGTCACGCCTGCTTTCGGGCGCGGTGAAACAATCACCGTTAACGGTCAGCCAGTTGAACTCGTTCTTGTCAAAAACCCCAGCGGCTTTCGCCTCAGTTTGGCGTCGTTTAAACCGGCTGATTACGCCACGATGATCGCCATTAATGATAACTATGCCGACGGCCGTGACATGTCTTGGCTATGGGATGTTAATTTTGAAAGCCTCGCCGATGCCGGCGTCGCCGAAGTGACGGGCGTCCGTGCCTATGACATGACGCTGCGCTTGCAGTACGATGAAATAGAGGTGTCGCACATTGACCCCAATATTTCGAGCGCCCTCAAACATTTTCTTGACAGTCATAGTTCCGAACCGAAGCGTATTTACTGCACCTACACCGCTATGTTGGCGATTCGCCGTGAACTAGCGAAAATAACCACCGTGGAGCAGATCTCATGAACGACCAAAAGAAAATTACCGTCTTGCAACTGTATCCCCGCGATATGAATATCTACGGCGACTGGGGTAATACACTCGTCCTCAAACGCCGTTTGCAGTGGCATGGCTACGAGCCACATTTGATTGAATATAACCCGGGCGACGCCTTTCCCGATGACGTCGATATTATCGTTGGCGGTGGTGGGCAAGACTCGGGGCAAGATATCATCCAACAAGACCTGCTTTCAATCAGCCCACGGCTGCACGATTTAGCAGAGGCTGATGTACCGATGCTGATGATTTGCGGTCTCTACCAGTTATTTGGTAAATTCTTCAAAACCCAAGACGGTCATGTGATTGAAGGTATCGGCCTGCTCGACATCGAAACACACGCTGGCCCCGAGCGCCTTGCCGGTAACATCATCACTGAGAGCCATGACTTTGGCACCATTATCGGCTACGAAAACCACAGCGGTCAAACCTTTTTAGGCAAAGGCTTAAAACCGCTCGGCACTGTCAAACGCGGGGCTGGCAATAACGGCCAGGACGCCACCGAAGGCGTCCGTTACCGTAATATCATTGCGACCTACCTGCACGGCTCACTCCTGCCGAAGAATCCGGCTATTGCTGACTTTCTCATTGAAAAAGCCGCCATGCGCAAATACGGTGAATTCACACCAACCGTCATCGATGATCGCTTTGCCTCACTTGCCCGCGAAGTAGCCCTCAAACGACCTCGCTAGAATAGTTCTTATAGCTAGCGATTGATAACCACTACGAAATCGTCGGTTGATGTAATATCGCCCGGCACGGCACTAGTAGTTGCCTTTACGCCAAGTGTCTTTTGCAGTAATTGCAATGTCAGTGGCATTTTACCGTTACTCTGGTCGTAAAGTGCATAGCCACCACTCCCTGCGTCGCTAGCATCGGCATTACCCGTAGTATCCACAACTAGCCCAAGCTGTTGCAATGGTGTCTGCAACTTACCAGCTCGACCGCCCACACCTGAGGCGTTATACACGCCGACCGAAGCGTTCTCTTTCGTGGCTGGATTTGTCGACAGCTGTCTCATTAAATAATTGATAATACTGCTGTAATCGTACGGGCCTGATGTCGGCACAACGGCGCTTTGTCCTGACACCATATCATTCATAACAACTGGGTTTTTCGCATCCACTAGGCTTACCGACTGAATGCCATTCTTAGGAAGCTTAGCTGAAAAATCAAGCAACGTTTTTACTTCACCGGCACTAAAGCTCATCGTCACATTACTGCCAAGCGCATCGAGTAGCTTACTCAGCGCCACGGGATTTGCTAGCACGCCAGCTGACTCGGCTTTATCTTTGAGCGCAATCATAATTTTTTGCTGGTTAGCCTGTCGATCAAAATCTCCTTGATCGAGCCCAAAGTTAAGATACGAGTATGCGCCACTGTCGGCACGCGCACGCGCTAAATAGAGTGCCTGCTGACCATTTAAGTGATAGGTGCCGTCGTGCGGATAATAGACGTTTTTACAAGTACGCGGGCCATGTGGACAGTTCCAGTCAAAGTTGGTATCGTAAATCCCGCTTGCGCCATCACCTACAATATTTACATCAATCCCACCTACGGCGTCGGTGGCTTGCTTTAGTACCGAATAATCAACGTGGACAAAATATTGTGGCTGAATACCTGTAACTGTTTGAATGCGCGTCATCAAGCCCTTGGCGCCAGCTGTATCTTGCGCCTTGTAGTCACCTGTGACATGCTGCGTGCTGTTATAGAGCTTCGAACCACACTCGTAGACAGCGTTAATTTTACTGTAGTCACCGATTTCACAGTTATCCAGCTTGACCCATAAATCACGTGGGACGGCCACCATTTTCACCGTCTTTGCCTTTTGATCAATACTCATCAGTTGGATCGAGTCGGTCAACCACAAGCCACCACCACCGTCAGCTGCTTGGTGTACGCTGTCATCTTGGGACGTGCCAAACACAATAATGTTCGTTCGACCCTGGCTGTCTGTTTTGAGTGGCTCTCCAGGTGTCAGTAGACTAAGAATAGAACCGCCATTAAATAAGCTACCGGATACGACAAACGTCTTAATGACTAAGAATCCACCGATGACTAAAAGAATAATTGCAACAAACAGAGCGATTCGCCCAGCCAAGCTTTTGGGTAGGCGGAGTCGTCGTCTCGGCTTTTTGATTAGCGGTGGACTTATCTGCCCTATCGGCACTGCGTCGAGCCGTGAAGATGTTGTTGGAACGGAAGGTTTTTGTGAATTTTCCTCTAAGAATTGCTGCGGGACTGATTCAACCTCACGGCTACCCCGCGCCGTATGTCGCCGTGTTACAAAACTGTCAGTGTTGGTACTTCGTGGCCTCATGGGTTACTACTCGCTACTTTTGCGCCTGTAATTCTTTGAGTTCGGCCAGTACCTGTTCGCCGTGGCCAAGTGGTGTGACGCGGCCATAAACTTTCACGACCGTTCCCTCGGGGTTGATAATAAAAGTTCTACGAAGCACACCTTCTTGGCCAAACGCCTTCTTACCCCAGGCGCCGTACAAATCCATGAGTTCATGTTCTGGGTCGCTGAGCAGCGTAAAGTTGAGGGTATATTTCGCCTTAAACTTATCGTGACTACTGGCGTCGTCGCGACTCACCCCCACTACTTCGGCGCCAAGCGCTGCAATATCATCGCGAGCATCACGCAAGCTGCAGGCCTCGGTCGTACAACCTGGCGTGTCGTCTTTTGGATAAAAATAAAGGACCAACCACTTACCCCGATAGTCTGCCAATGAGTGACCCTTGCCGTCGGTATCAAGAGCGGTAAAATCCGGAGCAGGGTAGGGTGGTTGTTTCATAGACCTAGTATACCACTTTCGCTTTGCCCTCACTTACCCGTTCGTGTAAAAATTACTCTGGAAAAACCCCTCCAAATACGCTATAATCACCAAGGTAACACCTATCGGGGTGTGGCGCAGTTGATAGCGCGCTCGGTTTGGGACCGAGAGGTCGAAGGTTTGAGTCCTTTCACCCCGACCATGAATGAAAATCCTGGAAAAGTCCAGATTCCACGAACCCTTTGCAGGGTTCGTTTAATTTAATCTGAAATCAACTACTTCCTATTTTAGGCTATAACCAATTAGCTACCCCGCCATGATGCGAGCAAGTACCACTTCTATGCTGACTAAAGCTGTACGTTCCATCTACACACTGCGCCGTTGCACCTGAAGGAACAGATTGCGTACTCACTTCAGGCGAACAAACCGTTTCGCCTCTGCTATTTGTATAGGTCCCGTTGGTGCATTGCTGTGCGGGCGGGGTCACCTGACTAGATGAAGAATCTGCGGCTGGAGCTGAGGCGACTGGTGGAGCGGTATAGAAGGGAACCTGCTCAGGATCATTCTCCGAGAAACCAACATTACTATCAGCTATATTGTAGTAGCGTACATAGTTTACTGGGAATTGATATGTCTTACCGTTATCGTAAAAAACAATCGTAAAAGATATCTTCCCTTTAGTGCCTTCGAGACTTACGCCCTTGAACGTCGCCCAATCTGATTCGTTTGCTTTTGCGAAAACAGGATTCTTATCATTAACGTAGATACCAACATCTGTATATGCTTTTTCATGAATTACTACGTCATATTTATTATCATTCTTTTGATATGCATGGTTTATATCAATATCCGTATTCGATAGAGCTAACGTTACATTCCCTGTAAAAAAGACTATCCCTAAGGTTGCAACTAGAGTAGAGAGTATAAACTTCTTCATGGTTGAATTCTATACCTTCATGTATAAATTGTAAATGAACACTGAATTACGCACGCATTAAACCTGTCGAATAATCCTTAGATTTCATCTTTATTAAAATAATATCTCCTTCTCATTTACATTCGATTGAGCGTGACTTAAGAAAGTCTGAAACACCTTAATAGAATCTTCGACATCCACACGTCGATACACAACGCCCGCAAGAGTTTGGGATAAGTCCTGTCCGCTCGACCAATTTAGAATCATTCTCAATAACAATTCGAGAAAATACAGAGGTCGCTGAAGCAATTCAGCGACCTTTTTCGTGGCTCCGGTACGGTTTTTTAGCGGCGCTATGACATTAGAAGTGAATCAGTCACCCCTGTTAATTGGTTTGAGTCCTCTAAGGTGTTTCGGCAGCGGTACGGTTTTTCGAGATAGCTACCACAGCACCCCACCTCTTGTGGATGTACCACAGCTGTTGTGCGGCAAGCAAAAGCGAGCGGAGTAGCCGCATATCCATTGCCAGAGTACCGCTTATGCCCTATATTAATAACTGAAATATGGCTGGGCATTATAAAACATACATAACTCAAAACAAGCAGCGCGGGTTCACTATCGTGGAACTACTGATTGTGATCGTGGTGATCGCCATTTTGGCGGCGATTGTGATTGTGGCTTATAACGGGATACAAGAAAGAGCTCGAATTAGTAGCATGCAATCAGATATGCTGACGCTTAACAAGGCAATCCTAATGTACTATGCCGAAAATGGAAGCTATCCCATCACACCAACTGGACCCGGCCAGCCATGTGATAGTGGCGCTTGGTGTGGATGGGGACAAAGCACCGGCAATGGTCTAATCCCTGGCGTGTCACCAAAATACATTTCCGTAACACCTCAATTACCATCAAATGCGAACGGTGGAATCTCGTATCTATACCGCTCCCCTGCAGGAACAGACTACAAGCTTATTAGGTACGCCGCGGGCGCTGCATTGAGCCAGAATGAATTAAATGCCGCCGGTTCTCGCCGGACATCGGGCTGCGGTGGCACTGATTCGGATCGTTGGGGTTATTGGAGTAGTGATGTTTCGAAATGTTGGTAAACTAAACCAAAAAATGCTATTAAACGTAATCTAATTTTTTCCCGCGAGAGCAAGCCGATACGGACATTACTGCCTAGTCCACACTTTGCGCCACAAGGAGCCCAGCCCTCTGTAGTTGAGAGTCATTCTTCCCCTGAGGATGAAGGCTTTTCATGCACGCCAGGCACCTATATCTAATTCAACAAGAACAGTCTTGCCGAGTCATAACTACACCCCACCTGCTTCGCGATGTCGCAGATGACCATCCCCTGCTTCCGGAGTCGGAGAATCGTCTCACCTTGGGCGGCGGTGAGCTTGCGCGACCTAGTGCGCACACCTCGCTCAGCCAGCAGGCGCAGGAAGGTGGTTTTGGCGATGCCGCTTTCTTTAGCAAGAGCCGTACTCATCTCGCCGGCTTGGTAGCGAGCGACGAGCTGATTGAGTTCGTCGGGTGTGAAGCGATCGGTCAGGCGGTAGCGATGAGTGGGGTGAGTTGCCTGCTGCGGGCGAGGCCTGGTTCGGCCAGCATCGATCCGCTTCAGTTCTGCTGCGATGGTCGTGAGCTGTTCCATTTTGCGGTAACGCTACTTCGAGTAACATGTCAGGACCTCGACCAATTTAGAATCACTCTCAACAACATTTCGGGAGAATACAGAGGTCTCTGAAGCAATTCAGCGACCTTTTTCGTGGCTCCGGTACGGTTTTTGAGCTAGCCACACTCACACCGCCACTTCTGTGCGATGCACCGCAGGTGTTATATGAACTGCAACGGCAAGCGGGCAGTATATCTTGACGCTATTGTACTCATGCTTCATAATCACGCGTATAAATGTGGGCTAACATAAAACCGATATCTGAAAGAAATAATCGTCGCGGTTTTACGATCGTCGAGCTTTTGATCGTTATTGTGGTCATTGGTATCTTGGCGGCGATTACGATCGTGGCGTACAACGGAGTGCAGCAACGAGCGCGCAACTCAGCAACATCTGCAGCTGCAAAAGCGTATTACAGTATTTTCTTACAGTACGTTACACAAAATAGCCAACTTCCACCATCACAGGGATCAAACACCAACTGGTGTCTCGCCCATCCAGTAAACCAATGTGTGAATGCGGCAGGGAGCGTTAACTGGAGCCGCGATACTACCGTACTTGAACCTGCTCTGCAGACAATTACCCCGACCCTCCCCGTTCCCGCAATAACCTCTGCAACGGCAACAACCGTTGACCCTAATATGGGATACATACCGTTTCGCGGAGGCACTGCCAGCCCAACCCTTGACGGAAATAACAGTGCTTTCTTAATTTATATCCTAGAAGGAACAACATCCTGCCCCGTTGGCCCAATTGCATCTGGAGTGTGGCCAAACTTTTCGTCGACACCACCCGCATCTGGTAATACATACACCAATAATGGCTTGTCGGTCTGCTGGATACCGTTGCCGAGTAAATAGAAACGCTACTGCTGTTATCTAGTTGCCCTTAGCCTCCGCCATTTTCCGCTAGAACTGGGGTTGTTTCGTGTCCACCAAATGTCTTGCGTTTCTTCTGATGTAACAAGAAAATCCTCGCTGTGTCGTAGCTACATCCCACCCGCTTGGCGATCTCTCGGATAACCATCCCCTACTTCCGGAGCCGAAGGATCTCCTGCTCCTTAGCCGGGTTGAGGCCACGAGGTCTGGTGCCGGCACCATGCTCAGCAAGCAGGCGTAGGAAGGTCAACTTGGCAATGCCCTGCTCACGAGCTAGCGCAGTGCTCATCTCGCCAGCTTGGTAGCGAGCGACGAGCTGATTGAGTTCGTCGGGTGTGAAGCGATCGGTCAGACGGTAGCGCTGAGTAGGTCGAGCGTTTTTTGCTGGAGGGCGACAGAGCTTACCCGCATCTATCCGGTCTAGGGCGTCACGGATGACATCGAACTTGTCGATGATCCAGCGGGCCCGGTTCGAATAACATCCTAGGACCTCGACCAAATAAAAAGACCGTCTTGTACGGTCTCTTTATTTGGTCTACGCCAGAGATTAGAACCTTTGGCTTTTCTGCCCTAGCCTAAAATAGTCGAAGGTTTGTGCAGCGAAGGAACTAAGGTAGCCCCTACTTACATACACTTCTCACCGAAGCCCTGCGCTGGTACAGTGAGTAAATCAGATTCGGCGCATACACAACCGCCCGAATGGTCGCAACACCATGACCAGGCCAGATTGTATTCGAATATGCCATATGCGGTTCACTTCCGGCGTCCCGATATAGTTTATTAAGCGATATCGAGTATGAGCCTGCTGGAACCGTCGCCTTTTGTCGATATCCCTTCCAGCTATCAGGAATTCCACCCGTAACCTCATATCCATAGCTAATCTCACCGCCACCGCTACAAAATACAGCCAGACATACGTGACGACGAATGTTTATACTATCAGGTTTAATGCGATTTGCTAACAGAAATATAACACTCATAGTAGCGCCCATTGACGCTACTATACTCATGATTCATAATCCCCTATAACAATGTGGGCCAACATAAATACATCATCACATAAAAGTGATAGTCGACGCGGCTTTACAATCGTGGAACTTCTCATCGTCATCGTCGTCATCGGCATTCTGGCGGCGATAGTGATCGTGGCATATAAGGGCGTTCAGAACCGCGCAACAGACACGCGACGCAAGAGTGACGTTGTCGCAATCCAGGAAGCACTTGAGTACTACGCGGCGACGAACACCGGGCAGTATCCACCGAGCAACAATGGCAGCACGACCATCAATGCCTTTTGGTCGACAACTGCTGATGCCAGTTGGGCGGGACTGGTGACAACGATGAAACCGTATACTCCCATACCGAAAGACCCTGTCTCGACACCAAATAGCTGGCTTGGCGCCAGTGACTACAACTATTCGTATTACAACGCGGCTGGCTCCGCTAACTGTGGTGGACGTATCAAGTATCTATTGGTCTACAAGCTCGCCACCGAGGCAAACGGTCCGGTCATTCAGGGTGGTTCTTGCCCCGAGGGGAATCAGTTCGACTACGGAGGCATGACGACTGTCAATTATCTTGGTAGCTAGCAGTTGCAGCCTGCTGCATTCGGACTTTACCGGAAGATAGACAAACGCACCATCTGCTACACTATACTCATGACCTATAAACGCGTACTCCTCAAACTTTCAGGTGAACAACTAGCAGGCAGCGATGGATCGGGCGGCATTAACCCGGAATTCGTTGGCTGGCTCGCAAAAGAAATTAAAAAAGTAACCGCCGCTGGTATCCAGGTGGTGATTGTCGTGGGCGGCGGCAACTTCTTACGTGGCGCCACCTTTGCCGGCCACGGCATCGACCGTGCTACGGCCGACTACATGGGGATGCTAGCGACCGTCATGAATGGCCTGGCGCTAAAAGACATGTTAGAGCATAGCGGCCAACCGACACGCCTGCAAACCAACGTACATATGAACCAAGTTGCCGAACAATTTATTCGTTTACGGGCAATCCGGCACCTTGAAAAAGGCCGCGTTGTCGTCGTGGCTGGTGGTCTCGGTAAACCCTACCTCACGACCGATACCGCCTCGGCCTCAGTTGCACTTGAGCTCGGCTGTGACGTCATCTTAAAAGCCACAAAAGTTGACGGTATCTATGACAAAGACCCGAACAAATTCCCCGACGCCGTCAAGCTCAACGCGGTCAGCTTCCAAGAATCAGTCGAAAACGATAGCATCATGGTGATGGACAAAGCCGCTCTCGGCCTCGCCATGGAGCAAAATATGCCCGTCATCGTTTTTAGACTAGGCGAAGACGATAATATACTAAAAGCAGCGCAGGGCGAAGCGATTGGCACGAAAGTTTCCTAACGACACTCGCTTTATGAACCACACCGAAGCACTCATTACATTACTTGCCCGCGGCGAGGTCTGCGTTATACAGACCGATACCGTCTACGGCGTCGTGGGTAAACTCAGCTCGCCTGTGGCAGTCGCGAAAATATACCAACTCAAACAGCGCGACACCACAAAGCCGGTCGGCACAATCTTAGCGGCGTCGATTGCCCAAGTAGCCGCGCTGACAACCAAAAACGTGCTCACACTTGCCGCGGAGTTTTGGCCTGGCCCAACCAGCGTCATCGTTCCGGCCGACGACACGTACGACTATGCCCACAAAGGCGAGATGAGCCTAGCGGTTCGTATTCCAGCCGACGACGCTTTGCGGGCACTGCTGATGCAGACCGGTCCGCTGGCGAGCTCCAGCGCTAATCTGCAGAGCCAAGAACCGGCCACGACGGTTGCCGAGGCGCGAGCTTATTTTCACGACGCCGTACCACTCTACATCGATGGTGGTAATTTATCGGATCGTACGCCATCGCGCATCGTGCGTATTGAAGAGGATGGTCGGATAACCGTTGTCCGGCCATAGCAATCCATCCATTTCGTACGCCCCCATGAAACATACCAATACCACACCACATAGTCAGCCTGAATAAAAATGACAACGAGGGCAGGGGAGGGTGGTGGCCCACGACCCCACTACTTGCATGAGCGGCTGATTGCTCAATCACCAACGATTACGTGCAACAACAAGGTTGGCATTTTATTGTGCGACACATAGGGCACTAGTTAGCGCTCTTATTTTCCCCTGACGTTATTCAGCTCGTACAGGTTTAACAGTTCTAACGTTGCCTTTTGCTGCTGCCATTCATCTCCGGAGGCCAACATACCAGCGGCATGCGCCGTAATGTAGTTCTGAATAACCACTTTGTTCAACGACGCCACCGAGCGCTGAATAGCCAAACTTTGGGCCAAGATATCCATGCAATAATCGTCAGATTCAATCATGCGTTGCAGGCCTTCAATTTGACCCCTAATAATTGCCGCGCGGTGTTTGGTTCGTTTTTTGTAGTCTGCATTCATACCATGACTATATACCCCCGGGGGGTATATGCAAAATAACAACTAGTAGAGACCCGTATTCGTTCGATACATTTAAGATAACGGCATGTCGCCATAATACTAACGTAAAGTCTGCTATACTTAGCTCTATGAAAATCACCACTCTCAACCTATTTGGACGTTTCGATGGCTGGCAATCTCGCCAAAAAAATATCATCCAGTATCTTTCGAGCGTTGATACTGATATTATTTTCTTTCAAGAAGTCGTCTACCTGCCCGATGAATCTGCCTACACTCAAATAACCGATATAAATAAGACACTCGCCTACCCATACGAGCATATTGCTGTCACCCGCTTACAAACAAGTCTTCAGTACAGTGAGCATCGTGAAGGCCAAGGGTTGCTCAGTAAATATCCAATTATAAAAAGTGAGACGCTGGTTCTACGTCAGAATCCTGAAGACCACCTGCAGCGCATTGTACAGCTCGTTGATGTCAAGGTTGGCGAAGAAATAGTCAAGTTTGCAAACGTCCAGTTTGCCGAGCTGCCTCGCCATGCCGGCAATCACCTCCAGGAACTCCTCGAAATTTTACATTCACGGGGCGAACATCGCATCATACTCGGTGACTTTAATATTCCTAATATCGATGTCCCTTTGTATGCGCAGTTGTGGCAGCAGGACTACCGATCATCATCGGCAACACCTTACATTAGTTATCCTAGTTTAGAAACACGTCTCGACTATATTCTACTGCCAAAAGTGTACACCTTCACCGAGACGACGCTTTCCGGCGATACACTCTCAGACCACAGAGCTTTAACGGTTGGCATTGCTTTAACGGTTGGCGTTACACTCCCGCAGTCGAGTTTGCAATCTAACCTGCTATCATAAGATGATGTCACGTTTATACAAAAGGCTGATTGTCGTTAATATATTTGGTGGATTATTTTATATTTTTTGCCTGCTACAGTGGCTATGGGCGATACTCCCCTATTTACCTGGATTTATTTCACTCGCTACAAAAATACAACCCGTGACCGAACGGCCCTCCGTCGTCATGCAGGCGAGCAGCAGTCAGCCGCCATCACTGTTCATGGTGGTACTGGCGAGTATCATCGTAGTTGGCATCTTAGCCATGACGGCGTACGTACTTGTGAAATTGCCGGCGACCATCGGGAAAGCTGGCGAAAAGTTCACCAAAAGTGCCTCGCAGCATCTGGTGCCCGTCGTTAGTCATCATGCAACATTGACACCGAGAAAACGCCTCCGCCTTGCAACCCGGATAGTCATGATGATTAAGATGGCGCTCTGCGTCCTACCGGTTATCGTGGCGTCACTCAGCTTTAGCATGGCGCTCACCGTCCCCTTCAACGTTACACTGATTGTTGCGGCGTTTTTGGCAATCGTTTCATTCATACTGCTCGCGGCCCAAGTCTCGCTCGCAAAAATACTGCACGTCGCCCTCAAAGAGAGCTGGTAACTTAGGCGGCTCGCGTTGCCGTCACGTCAATGAACTGTTCAATATAGCCGGTTTTGCCTTCCGCCCAGTGCAGGACTGACGCCGCGTAAAAGCGATCCCCTGATAGAATCTGGGCTTTGCTGACGAATGCATATGCTTCAATTTCCGAGGGCTGAAGAACGATATGTTCGCGTTCAGCTTCCGGAAAGGCTGCCTGAAAAACAAACTGATACGACTGGGCGTGCTTGCTCATGCGGTCGAGTATCATCAAAAACGAGAGGTCCTCGCGCGCAACCTGCACACCCGACTCTTCGCTAGCTTCACGGATTGCCGCTTGCAGCGGCGTTTCACCGGGATCAATGATACCACCTGGAAATGTCCAGTGTTCTTTATAGGTTGCTTTGAGGACCAGCACCTGGCCCGACGTATCAACAAGGGCCAGCGCTGCGCTCGACAGCCGTTTTGGCAGCTTATCGAACCATGCCTTATTTTCAAACCAGGTGTAAATACGCTGTGTCATGACTATTTCGCAAATTCAATTGCACGGGTTTCACGAATCACATTCACTTTGATCGTACCTGGATACTGCATGGTGCTTTCAATTTTCGTGGCAATATCACGAGCAAGTTTAATCGCCGACAAATCGTCGATCGTCTTCGGACTCACAATCACCCGAATTTCACGCCCGGCACTGATAGCATAGGCCTTATCGATACCCTTAAAGCTAGTGGCAACGTTTTCAAGATCGCGCATGCGCTCTGAGAAGTTTTCGGCACTAATGTTGCGCGCACCAGGGCGAGCGGCTGAGGCGGCGTCAACCACACGGACCACGAGGGCTTCTGGTGTGGTGGCTTCAACATCATCATGATGAGCTTCGATAGCGTGTACGATGCGCTCGTCCATGCCATACTTACGGGCCAGTTCGGCACCAATGTGATGATGCTTGCCTTCAATCTTATGCGTGACTGCCTTACCGATATCGTGCAGTAGGGTAGCGATTTTGGTAACACGAACATCAGCCCCAATTTCTTCGGCAATCAAGCCGGCCATATGAGCCATTTCAGTGCTATGCATCAGGACGTTTTGACCGTAACTGGTGCGGAATTTTAGCTCGCCGAGCAGGCGGAGCATTTCTTTTGGAATCCCAACCACCCCAACTTCACGGGCGGCGTCTTCACCGGCACGAGCGATATCTTTATCGATCTCTTTTTCCGCCTTGGCGACCACTTCCTCGATACG
The DNA here is from genome assembly GCA_002404195.1 of Candidatus Saccharibacteria bacterium UBA4727. Lineage (GTDB taxonomy): Bacteria > Patescibacteriota > Saccharimonadia > Saccharimonadales > Saccharimonadaceae > UBA6022. The sequence goes on from DHJF01000032.1 coordinate 15,806, forward strand.
GGCTGGGTGGATGCGACCATCTTTCATTAGCATTTCAAGTGTGACGCGGGCGACCTGGCGACGAATTGGATCGAACGAACTCAGAATAATCATACCTGGCGTATCGTCAACCAGAATATCGACACCAGTGGCACGTTGCAGGGCTTGAATATTGCGGCCTTCTTTGCCAATAATGCGGCCTTTCATTTCGTCGTCAGTCAGCTTGACAGCCGTCACCGTCCGCTCTGCCGTGACTTCGCTGCTCATACGCTCCATGGCGGTGACCAGGATTGTCTGGGCACGCTCTTCGGCGTCTTCCATCGCATCATGTTGCAATTTGTTCACAAGACCAATCAGATCTTCTTTAATATCGCGTTCGGTCATTTGCATCAGTTTGTCGGCGGCATCTTGCTTTTTTAGGCCGGCAATCTTTTCGAGCTTTTCTTGTTGCTTGGTGCGAATATCACGAATTTCATTCTTTAAATCTTCTACTTCGTCTTCTTGAGTGCGAAGTTTTTCGGCGCGCTTATCCAGCTGATCAATTTTGTTATCAAGCGTGGTCTCACGGTCAGCCAAGCGGTTTTCGGTTTTTTTCCACTCACGACGGCGCTCATTTTCAAGCTGCAGTACTTCATCTTTGGCTTTAAGAACGATGTCGCCTGCTTTCGTCTTTGCCTGCGCTAATTCTTGATCGGCTTTGTTTTTTTCAGTGGCCACACGGCGCTTTTCGTAGACGACGGTGCCGCCAATACCAAAAACAGCCCCGAGGATGGCGGCAATTATTCCCTCTATCATAGTTGTTCCTTTCTCTCAACACCGTGGAACCGTTCTGGAACTGCGTACTATCACTCGGGCAAAACGGAAATTATCAGGGGTTGGAGGTTTCAAAAAATTTTCATCAAAAGTCTATAACGACTAATTCTATTGTAGCGCTTTTTACGTCATTACAGCAAGCTTATTTGCGTGGCTTGGTGATATGAGCTTCGCTGCCGTAAAACGGCATAACCATTTCATCATTTTCACCATTTTGCAGGCGCGTCAGCGCTGTTTGTTGCCACAGCTCACCTCGAGTACCAACAATCGGAAGATGCTCGCTATTGGCAATCGTATTCATGACCGTCAGACCGATACGTAGGCCAGTAAAACTGCCCGGACCTTCAAAGACTCCAATACTCCGAATATCGCTGAAGGTTTTATTATTCTTCTCGAGCTGTTGTTGTATATACTTCAACAGATTTTTCGCCAGCGTCCGATCCGCTTGCCACTGGTCAGTATACTGCCAATCACCATCAACCAGCGTTAGCTTACAGACCGGGGTACTAGTATCGAGTAATACAATCACGCTACGTTCTCCAACAGTCGCCGGCTCATCTCGCCGCCAGCCGCGAGGGTGATGTGGCGAACGGTTTCTTGTGGCGATGCAATCGAAAGCGTCAGACGGTCGGCGGGCAGTACCCCACTGACAATCCCGGCCCATTCTATCACCGTGACGGCGCGCGGATCATGAATCGTTTCATGCAGCTCATCAGCCATAATGCCAGCATCGCCGAGGCGATAAAAATCATAGTGCGATAATTGCAGGTCGTCGCGGCCGTCATAGACCCGGCTAATCGTAAAACTTGGACTTTGTACGTCTTCGCTCACACCCATACCGGCCGCAATGCCTTTGGTAAGGGTGGTTTTACCAGCACCGACGTCGCCGACCAGCTCCAGAATTTCGCCACCAGCCAATAGTCCGCCCAAGCGGACACCGAATGCACGCGTTGCGTCTTCACTCGTCAGTTCATAGTTCATCTCCTTCCATTATACCACTCCGCGGTATGTGTACAGAGGGGTGACGAAGCCCACAAGTGAGCTGGCGATTTTAGAGGGTTTCACGTACAATAGGCGTAAGCACTATGCGTATTTCCGATGATGTTATTGAAAAGCTGCTCACACGGGGGTCACTCGCAACACCCGAGCAAATTACCGTCCTTCAAGAAGAGGCGACTCGTTCTGGACGTCCGCTCCAGGAAATAGTCATCCAGAAAACTCTTTTCAACAACCAGTCTCTCACCGAGGCCTTCGCCGACTACGCCCACATTCCGTTTATAGACCTCAAACCAACTGATATTCCGCACGATGTCCTCAGTCGCATTCCTGGGCGTATTGCCAAACAGTATAACGCCGTCCTGTTTAAGATTGATGAAGATGGCACGATGCACCTGGCCATGGACGACCCAGATGATGTCCAAGCAGTCAGCTTTATTCAAAAAGAGCTTGGTGAGAATACCAAGATCTACATTGCCACGCACGATAATATTTTGGCGTGTCTTGAAAACTACCGTGGCGACGTCAACCAAGAGCTAAACGAAGTTATCGACATCCAACGCGAAGATGCTACCGAAGTCCAAGCCGTTACCGAGGCGGACGTATCAGAAGATTCGCCAATTGCTCAGACGATTAACCTCCTGCTGGAATATGCAATCAAATCCAATGCCAGCGACATCCACCTTGAGCCGCGCGAAGAGTACGTCCAGGTGCGCTACCGTATTGACGGCGTCCTCAAAGAGGTCAATCGCCTACCACGTAACGTTATCAACGCCCTGACCAGTCGTGTGAAGATTTTGTCCAACCTCAAAATCGACGAACGTCGTGTACCGCAAGATGGTCGCTTCAAGATTAAAGTCGGCGGCAAACAATACGCCCTGCGTGTCTCGACCCTGCCAATTGCTGATGGCGAAAAGATCGTCATGCGTATTTTGGACGAATCCAACCAGGCCATCACCCTGCAAGACCTCGGCTACTGGGGACACTCTCTCGACATCATTTCCCAGGCCTTAACCGAACCAAACGGCATGATCCTCATCACCGGACCAACCGGTTCAGGTAAGTCAACCAGCTTGTTTAGTATCCTGACTAAGCTCAATACGCCTGACGTCAATATTTCTACCATCGAGGATCCGGTTGAGTATAAGATTCCGGGGGTCAACCAAACCCAGACCAACGTCAAAGCCGGCATGACCTTCGCCAGCGGCCTGCGCGCCCTCCTCCGTCAAGACCCGAATATTATTATGGTCGGTGAGATCCGAGACGGCGAAACCGCCAACTTAGGCGTGCAAGCCGCCCTGACCGGTCACTTGGTTTTTAGCACACTCCACACCAACAACGCCGCCACCACTCTGCCGCGTTTACTCGATATGGACATTGAGCCGTTCTTGATTGCCAGCACCGTCAAGGCCGTGGTTGGTCAGCGCCTGGTGCGTCGTTTGTGTACATTCTGCCGCCAGAGTATCACGCCGTCGAGCGATGAAATTACTGCTATCACACACCTCTTCCACCTGCGTGAAAATCAAACGTTTAGCCGTGTTCACGAACTCGAAAAGCAGGCTGCCGACCAGCAAATTGGTGGCGATGCTCCGCTCGGCACCAGTGACACAACCATCACTAACTTATGGAAAGCCTCACCAGAAGGCTGTGATGCGTGCAACCATACCGGCTACAAGGGGCGTATTGGTATCTACGAGGTGCTTGACGTGACGATTCCTATCCAAAAAATGATTGTCTCCAGCGCCACCAGCAACCAGATTCAAGACCAAGCAATTGTCGAGGGGATGGTGACGATGCAGACCGATGGCCTGATTAAAGCCCTACGTGGCAACACAACTATTGAAGAAGTTCTACGGGTGACGAAAGAATAACCTATGCCATCATTCCTCTTTATCGCCGTTAACGGTAACAACAAAATCATTGCCGGTAAGCTCGACGGAGCTGATCGATCGGCCGTGATTGCCGCCCTGAACAACCAGGGCCTGCGACCAATCAGTATCAAAGACGGCGCCAGCGGCACAGCTAAAAAAGGCTTCGACTTTGATAGTTTATTGAACAGTAATAAGGTAAAAATTGACGACCTTGTCATGTTTACGCGCCAGTTAAGCGCCATGGTAGGGGCCGGCGTGCCGCTGCTACGCGCCCTCAGTTCACTCCAGCAGCACACCGAAAGTGTGGGCCTTAAAAAGACGCTCACTACTGTTATTAAAGATGTGGAGGGTGGCTCACCACTGGCAGACGCGCTCGGTAAATACCCCAACACGTTTAGTGATGTCTACGTCAACATGGTGCGCGCCGGCGAAGCGGCGGGTATCTTAGACGAAATTTTAAAACGCCTTGCGATGCAGCAAGAAAAAAACTCCACCATTCGTAAAAAAGTAAAAAGTGCTATGGCCTACCCGATGGTATTGATTGTTATTACCTTCATTGCCTTCTTTGGCCTGATGCTCTTCGTGATTCCAAAAATTGGCAAAATTCTCGGCGACCTCGGTGGCCCAGATGCCAAGCTCCCCGTTCTGACGCGAGGTATGCTCGCGATTAGTGGTTTTATGACAACCTATTGGTACATTTTAATCCCTCTCGTCGTCGGTGGAGTAATGCTCCTGATGCGCTATATTAAAACACCTGTCGGCAAATCGCAATTACACCACTTCGTCCTCAAGGTACCCGGTATCAAACTCATTATCATGAAGGTTGCCATTGCGCGATTTGCGCGTACCTTTGCGGCCCTGATGGGTGCGGGCGTCGCCGTCCTCGAAGCCCTTAACGTGACCGCTCGAGCTGTTGGTAATGTCGTGTACGAGAAAGCGTTGGTTGATGCCGCGGAGGCAGTCAAAAACGGGGCGACGTTATCATCAGTCATAGAGAAAAATCCAATCTTTCCATCGATTGTGGCACAGATGCTCGCCGTTGGTGAGGAGACTGGTCAAACCGATGTCGTTCTCCTGAAAGTGGCGGACTTTTACGAAGAAGAGGTTGATGTCGCGATTGACAGCCTCAGTTCTATTATTGAACCGGTTATGATTGTCCTGATGGGCAGCATGGTCGGTCTGATTGCCGCCAGCGTGATGGGCCCGATTGCTGGATTAGCACAAAATATCAAGGGATAGCATAGTGCTCATGCTATACTAAAAGAGAAACATTTAGTGGGCATCAATGACAAAACTTTTTTACCAGGATAAACCAATTATTGGACTTGATATCAGTCAAACTGGCATCAAGGTGATGGCTGTTGACCCAAAAAAATGGCTCGTTACCGGCTACGGTTCGATTGACCTTGACCCCCTCAAAGTACAAAAGTCACTCGATAGTGACGATAGCTACTTGGCCGATAACATTCGCACGCTTATTCAAGAAAAAATCGTCGGCGTTCTGCCAAGCGACCGCGTTATCCTCAGCATACCGACCAGCCGTACCTTTTCGCGAACCTTTAGCGTACCGCTTAAAGCTGAAAAAAATCTCAAAGATGCCGTTGAAATCGAGGTCGACCAGTACATCCCTATCCCTATCAACTCACTCTACGTTGACTATAGTATTATCGAACGCACCAAAACCGATCTGACCGTCATCATGTCAGCCGTACCGCAGCGACTCATCGACAATTGTCTGACGGCACTCCAGAACGCCAACCTCCAGGCGATTATGATAGAGCCTGGCATCAACGCCGTGGCGCGCGTCCTCGAAGCAACCGAAGAAGGCCACTTGACGACGCTTATCGTCGATATCGGCCCAGCTAGTACCGATATCGCCGTACTCGAAGGTGGCGCCATCCGCGTCAGTGGCGGTCTTGGCATTGGCGGCAACACCTTTACGCTTGATATCGCCAAAAAAATGAATGTGGCCCTTGAAAACGCCCATCAATTGAAGGTCCTCAACGGTCTCAGCGCTGGTCCACGACAGGCTAAAATAACCAGCGCCCTCCAGCCAAGCCTGCAACGCATCTTGAGCGAGATACGCAAAGTGATTCGCTATTACAACGAGCGACTGAACGACGACCGCAAGATCGAACAAGTCCTCGTGGTAGGTGGTGGTAGTAACGTGCCGGGCATTGGTGAGTATTTTACCAACGAACTCGTCATGCCAGCCCGTGTGGCAAGCCCGTGGCAAAAGCTCGATTTTGGCAAATTACCCCAGCCGAGCAAACAGTTCCGCCCCCGCTATATCACCGTCGCTGGACTTGCGAGTGTTGATCAAAAGGATATCTGGCAATGATTAATCTCTTACCGAATAACGACAAACGACAATTACAAGCGGCCCGCACGAACAGCCTGTTGATTCGCTATAACATTGTCATGCTGGCGACCATTCTGTTTCTCACCCTTGCTGTCGCCGTCGCGTTCGTCTATCTCAGTACCGTTAAGACGAATGCTCAGTCCGTTATCGATGGCAATAAGACGCGCGTCAGTAGCTACGCCGCCGTGCAAACCGACGCCAATCAATTTCGGACCAACCTCGCAAC
>DHJF01000025.1 GCA_002404195.1 Candidatus Saccharibacteria bacterium UBA4727
GTGTATAAGAGACAGGGCGCAACGCCGCGTACAAAGTCGGCCACAAACCCAGGTGTCGTGTCGTGTGCCCAGCGAGGGTAGGTCGAAGTGAGAACGAGGAGGGTGGCAGTGTTAATTTTCACGATGTGGCTATTTCTTATATTGGATTTCTTTAAGACGTTCGAGCTGGTCTTCGATCAGAATACGGTTGGCGCGCAGAAGATCAGCAATAACAACGAGGGCAAACGAAATAATCGAAGCAGTCAGGAGGGCAGAACCAATAATGAGTGACTGCAAGTGGCCACGGGTGTCACCCGTCAGCACCAGCGCGACGAAGCGAACGAAGGGAATCAAACCAATAATCAAGAAGAACGTCCCAGCGCTGACAAAGATCGTGTAGGGACGGTAGATAATGTAGCTGCGCATGATTGCTTTGCCGGATTGCATCATGTGCTGACCGATGTTCTTAAAGAGACGTGATTCGCGTGTTTTTTTGTTGGTTTCAACAGCAATACTCACGATCTTCAGGCGTTTGTTGCCGGCCTGAATAATCGTTTCCATGCAGTAACTGAACTCGGTAACAACGTTGAGGCGATACAGTGAGTGACGGGAATAGGCGCGAAAGCCACTGGCGGCATCGGGCAAGGTAGTGCCAGCGGCTTTATTCACCACCCAGCTACCAAAGCGCTGCATGATTTTTTTAAACGGTGAGAAATGAGCGATTTTGCTGGTTTGGCGGTCGGCAATGACGATATCCGCCTCACCCGCGATAATCGGTTGCACTAAATCAGCAATGCGGGCTTGGGGGTATTGATTGTCACCGTCGGTATTGACGACGATATCGGCGCCGTGTTTGAGGGCGTAGTCGATGCCATCACGAAACGAACGAGCTAAGCCCATGTTACCTGTGTGGTGGACGAAGTGGGTGACGCCATAGGCCTTGGCGACCTCAACGGTTTTATCACTGGAGCCGTCGTCGATAATAAGAATTTCAATCTCATCGACATTCTTGATCTTTTTCGGAATCGATTCGAGTACAAGCGGTAGAGTGGTCTCTTCGTTAAGACACGGAACCTGGATAAAAACTTTCATAAAACTATTATACCACTATGAAATGAGCGTATCAGAGGAGTGACCTATGAGCTTAGCGACCAACGCCGATGTAGCGCAACCCAGCTTGCTGGACGGTTGCAATATCAAAGTGATTAATGGCGTCGACGAATAGCGTGCCCTGCATCGCCTCTGCATAGCGCTGGGCGCTATAATGAATAATTTCGGGCCATTCAGTGGCGATAATGACCACATCGACGCCGGCAATCGCCTTTTCAAGCGAATCAAACTGCACAATACCGTCGTGAAGCTTTTCTTCAGCCTCGCCAAGAGCTTGCGGGTCATAGGTAGTCACCTGAGCGCCTGTTCGCAGAATTGTATTGGCAAGTGCGATGCCGGGTGAACGGCGGACGTCGCTCGTACCGGCTTTGAAGGCGAGGCCAAGCACGGCTACTTTTTTGCCTGACAGGTTACCGTCGCAGCTGGTGAGGAGCTTTTCAACGATATAGCCGGGCATTGAACTGTTGACGGCTTGCGCCGCGTGCATAATTTCCAGTTCGACGCCGTGGTCAAGGCCACTGGCAATCAGGCCACTGACGTCTTTCGGGAAGCAGCCGCCGCCGTAGCCGCGGCCTGCCTGTAAAAAGGCGCGACCAATGCGCTTGTCGGCGCCAACGGCATCCATGACGTCGACGATATCGGCGCCCACTTCGTCGGATAACTTGGCGATGGAGTTCGCAAATGAAATCTTGAGTGCTAAAAAGGCGTTGGCGGTTACTTTGATCAGTTCGGCGCTATTGAGACTGGTCGAGATGTACTGGCCTGTTTGGGTGGTTGGTTTAATGCCGGCCGCGGTAGCGATGGTATCGCGCCAGGTTTCAAGCTGACGATAGACCGCCAGGACTTCGTCGACTGCCTGGCTGTCGTTGCCACCCGCGACCACCCGGTCGAAATACAAGGTGTCATGCAGGGCCGTGCCTTCGCGCAGGAACTCTGGATTTGAGACGTAATGGATTGACGCGCCAAGTTCGGTGAAGACCGCTTCAATCCGGGTGCCGGTGCCGACGGGAACGGTGCTTTTTTGGACGTAAATTGATCCAGGCGCGAGATGCGCGGCGGCCTCGCGAGCGGCAGCAAAGACGTAGGTGAGATTGGAGCTACCATCGGGATTATCTGGTGTGCCGACGCTTGAAAAAACGATATGGCTGCGAGGCACACTGTCGGCGTAGGAGTCGGTAGGGATGAGCGTACCCCGATCGAGAGCGGCTTTGATGATAGCATCGAGACCCTCTTCGAAAAAGAACGACTTGCCTTGTTTAATGACATCGAGGCGCTCAGGGTTAGGTTCAAGGGCATAGACAGTATACCCAGCGTGCGCCAACAGCGCAGCCGTCGTCAGGCCAACGTAGCCTGCACCAAGCACGGTAATAGTTGTGTCTGCGGGTGTCAATCTTTTGACCTTTCTCTGTCATTTGCCCCGCCAATCAGTGGGGTCAGGGCATTTTTGACGCTGAGATTTATTGTTGTCACGACATCATTTTGCCAGTACCAATCGGCGTCACTACGAACAATATATGTCACAATACCCGCCCCTTGCAAGCTGAGGAGCACAATAACGGTACTCACGCCAAGTTTATAGGCCGACGTGTGTTTCGGTGCCACTTTCTCTAAAAAGACAGCGTAGGCAGAGGCGAATATCGCAAAGACGAATGGCAGCACGAGAATGAGATAGCGGCCATTGATAGCCAGCATCGTCTTGAAATGGAGATAATCGGTGAAGTTGACATACAGGAGACTGGCAACATACAGCCCGATGATCATTACCGACAACATCATGTAGGGATGGCGCGCTCGCAGCCGTCGCCAGAAGAGCAGACTGAGCAGTGCGCCGAAGCCTCCGACAATGTAGGCGATGGTCGTATTGATCGGGAGTTCGGGATAATTAGAATAATCATAATTAATAGCAAAATAAAGGCGGTGCATCATATCCCGCGCCCAGATCGGACCGAAGAGGACTGGGTTTGGGTCAAGCGGTATCGGGCCTTCAGTCGCTTCGATGTTGGCAGCGATGACGTAATTACGTGCCCAGGGGCCATATTGTAAGCATTGGTCAACACTCTCGATTTTCGAGCAGTTAGGTTGCAGGCTATGGTAACGGACGATGTTCTCGCCGTAGCGTTCGGTGAATAGGCCGAGGGTCACTAGGAAAATAACAATCAGGCCGAGCTTCATCCAGCGGGATAGCGATCGAAAGGTTCTGAAGGTCTCCGTCAGTGCAGCCTTTCGGTGGGGATGACGCAAAAAGGCAATACACAGATACAGGAGAAGGGCGAGAAAGATAGGTAAAAAGGCGTATTTGACGAGGCCGCCAAGCATACATAGCGTGACGAGGAAGGTGAGCTCTTTCGGCGGAAACGCGCCGCTCGCCCCAAGTGTTTGTCGACATGTCAGCGCGAGGAGGCTGACAACCGGAATGAGTAAAAAGATAAGATTGTCGTAGTTAATCTGCCCCGCTAAGAATGGCACCACTGGAATCAGTACCAACATCAAGAGTGAAATGTTGGCGATAGCTGCTGACATATTAAGGCGCAACAGCAGCCGACGAAAGGCAATCAAACCTACTGTGAATAATCCAATGTTGATAAACCGAAGCAGGATAATCTGGATTGCTTCTTGGTGAATAAAGAGTGCAATAAACCGGTAAGGGAAACTCATCAGGTATTGGTAGAGGTACGACGGGTTACGAACGAGATCGCCGTACTGCGCGGAATGGGCCGGCGCACTGGTAAAAAATGGCCCCCACTGCCGGGCGTAGAGTTGGATAATACCAAAGTGAAAGTTCTCGTCGAACGCCATCGGATAGCGCGCGGTGAGGGCCACCCAGGCAGCCTGAAAAATCAACAGCCCAACAATCACCCAAAAGAATGGTTTGGAGCGAATGAAGGCGAGACTCTGTAGGGTAATATTTTTCATAATTTACATAGATATCGTCATAGTATATATTGATTAGCCTGAACGTAGACTGAATCGATGTATTGTGGTAATTATACCAAAGAAAGTGATGGGATAGAATGGTCGGTAGTTATAGATTGACAATGTAGCGAAGGCGCTAAGGGCGTAGTCACGCCGTAAAGTAGTGTATAATAAGTTTATTCCAGTATTACACAACTAAATTTTCAGGGAGATACATTTAAAATGACTGATACTAAAAAAACAGCCTTAATTACGGGCATTACTGGCCAGGATGGTGGACATCTTGCTGAACTTCTTCATGAAAAGGGCTATACGATTTATGGCATTATTCGCGGGCAACATAACCCAAAGCGTGAGATTACAGAAGCCGAATTCCCTTATGTAACCCTCATCGAGGCTGACCTCATGGATCCGTCATCTTTGGTCCGTGCAGTACAAATCTCCCAGCCGAGTGAAATCTATAATCTTGCGGCGGTTAGCCATGTCGGCTATTCATTCAAAAACCCCCAGCTAACGGCTGAGGCGACAGGAGTAGGTGTGCTTAATCTCCTCGAAGCTATTCGCCTTGTTGATACTGAAAATAAAATACGTTTCTATCAGGCATCCACCTCGGAGATGTTTGGTGGTCTAGAATACAATCGTCCTGAAAAGGGTTATACTGAGGAATCTCTCTTCCACCCACGTAGCCCCTACGGCGTCGCGAAGCTTTATGCCCACTGGATTACAAAGAATTACCGCGAGAGCTACAACATGCACGCCAGCTGCGGTATCTTGTTTAACCACGAAGGTGACCGCCGCGGTGTTGAGTTTGTGACTCGTAAAATTACCCACGCTGTTGCGCGCATTAAATTAGGTAAGCAGAATCATATTGAACTCGGTGATTTATGGCCAAAACGTGACTGGGGTTATGCCGGTGACTACGTTGAAGGTATGTGGCGCATGTTGCAACAGGATAAGCCAGGTGACTATGTCCTTGCGACAGGTGAGACACATTCGATCGAGGAATTCCTTGACCTTGCCTTTAAAGAAATCGGTATCAATGACTGGAAGCCATACGTCAAGCAGAACCCAGCCTTTATGCGCCCTGCTGAAGTTGACCTTCTTCTTGGCGACCCGACGAAAGCCGAACAAGAACTCGGTTGGACACGTAAGGTTGATTTCCCTGGCCTCGTGAAACTGATGGTCAAGCACGATGTTGAAATCGAATCAGTTGGGCTTATCTCATAGCGATGAATCAAGAAGCACCCCGACTCCCAAGTGATTCATGGCGACAAGTTGAACGACGGACAGTGCTTCAAACACCGTTTATTGGTGTTTGGGAGGATACTGTCCAGCTGCCAACAGGGCAGACAATAGACGATTACAGTGTCGTATCGCTCCCTGACGGTGTGCTGATTGTTGCAACCGACGAAGACGACAAGCTCATTATGTTTAACGAGTACAAGTATGCCGCCAATAAAGAGGTCTTAGGCTTTCCTGCTGGTGGTATTAACGAAGATGAACTACCGATTGAAGCGGCTGCGCGGGAGTTACTAGAGGAGACGGGGTATATCTCTGAAGAATTAACCCACGTTGGGGCGTTAGACGTCTATCCGTCAAAAGTTGTCCATACTAATCACGTTGTGCGTGCTAAAAATGCACGTCGTGTCAAAGATCCGGAGCATGAGGCGACCGAATCTATTGGTGAGGTGCAATTAATTGACCTAGAAGATATCGCTCAGATGCAGCGAGATGGTCATTTTAGGACAACCTACCTCCTGGCAGCCCTTGCGCTGACATTTCCAGACTACCTTAATCGCCCATAGATGTATATCAGCTCGGTGACATAAAAAGAGGCCCTTAGTGGGCCTCTTTTTGGTATAGCGTACTATCGTTTCTTGAATTGATCAAATACTCTTTCGACTTGGGTGGCGTGGTGTAGTGTGTTCGCCGGAGGAATAACGGTTTCACCTTCAACTTTAGTTAGTCTTAGTAGATTAAAGTCTGCTGGGTCGATTCCTGAACCATTCCATTCCCTTGAAAAGACTGCTTCTGTACCGTCCTCTCGACGCCGTAGCTCGGCGTTAAGAGCGAGGGTTATTGATTCACTATCTGTTTTTCTACTCGATAGTGTCGGGCTAAAAAGCTTCTTTTCGCTTTTACCGCTCCTCGCAAGCTTCAATGCCTTGTCGGCGAGTTTAACACCAAGCTTTTCAGAGCGCAAAGCAGACTCATGATCGGCTTCTAGGGTATCTTCAAATTGTTTCTTTTCAAATTCTGTTATTGGTGTTGATTTTCTTTCGTAATTCATAGAAAAATTTTAGCATAATAAATCTAATATGTCAATACTACCATCTCCCAGGTAATTGACTATTTTTTAATAAAATGCTATAATCTAACTATGCTCAGGTGAGTTACTAAAATTCCCTGATCAAGGACTTTTAGTAGTACGCTTGTTTTCAAACCGAATAGGAGAAAAGTGACAAACGTTGTAGATTTTCGTGAAACACTCGGCGCAAAACTTATTGCCGAGATTGTTTTGGCAGGCTACACCCCCAGTACAACCACCGGCTTTCCGGTAGTTGCTGAAATAGAAGCCGAACACTACGGTGGCGGGGTGGGCCTGCTTGTTCAGGACCCTCGGGACCTTCCGGAGCGTTACTTCTTCGGCCTCTGGAGTCGACCGGCTCGTAGGCGGCTCGTTGCTGTCATCTGGACGGAGAACACCTCACGCAAGGCGACGGCAAATAGCTGGGTGGTCGAGACGTCCGGAAGGGAAGATCTCGAGCGCGTCATTGAACTGACGGAAGGCCTTGCCAGGAAGTTCAATGCCAAGGTATCGTCGGTTCGTCTTCAGAGCGACAGACCATCGTACGAGGTGAAACTGTCGGATTACGACATGTGAGCGCTGAACTACTAAAAGTTCTGGCCCGGGAAACCCCGGGCCAGTTCTATTTTCTATAAAGTTCTTCTTTGTTGTGTATGTGTCACTTTGTTAAGTGCTTATTCACCAACCATGTAGATATGCGTCTATTGA
>DHJF01000010.1 GCA_002404195.1 Candidatus Saccharibacteria bacterium UBA4727
ATTACCTTGAGACCAGTTTCTAACAGCTCAAGTTTTTTGCTACTGCGAAAACTTTTTGTGCCAGTCGGTTCCGTAATCGAACGTCGGTTGGTTGTAATGGCGGCCGCCTCGTCGAGCGGTTCACCGAGAGCATTGAAGACGCGGCCCATGGTGGCTGGGCCAACCGGGATGGTAACTGTGCTATGACTGCGGGATACTTTCTGGCCGCATCTCAGTAATTGGCTGTTGGCGAGGTTAAGGCAGACGGCCCGCTCGGTCTTAAAGTAGCTGACTTCGAGGAAGATCTCAGGATGCCCCTCGACCATGAGGAGCTCTTTGATATCAGGTTGCTCACCAAGAATCTGCACTTCAACGATCAGGCCACGCAGGGACTGAATGACGCCGACGTACTCATTCATGGCAGTAGGGGATGATTTTGTCATGTGGTTCCTCCCGCGCTGCGGCGTTTCTTCTTGAGACTAATCAGGACTTCACGCAGCCGTCGGTCGCTTTCGGAGCGTTTGGATCGGTGAAATTCGAGCATGAAGTCACCGAGCAGTTCGCCGGCTCGTTTCTTGGCGACAGCCATGGCGTTAAAACGGCTCGCCCCTTGAGCAAGGCTCGACTCGAGAATCGTTTGGCTGAGTGCAAGGGTCATCATCGTGAGTTCCATCTGGCCGGCGATCTCATGGAGTGATGGTTCAAAAATAGTATCCTCCGCCGTCATCGTATCCTCGTCAACATCCTCACTCATACTGCGGATATTCGAAATCAGGTCAATCGAACGGATATTTTGGACACCAAGCGAGACGTACTCTTCATAGTAGACGACGATCTTTGCGTAGGGAGCGACGGCGCTAATAACCGGACTCACGTCAATATACTGATCACTTTCGGGTACTTTAAAGAAATGGGTGTAGGGGATATTCTGTTGACTGAGTTGGCTGGCCCCGTGTGAGCCGAGCACAATAATATCAGTCGTGTTCGGATCGTAATTTTGACGCATCGTTTCAATCAGGCGTTGATCAATATCACCACTCAGGCCGGCTTCGGCGGAGATGACCACGAAGACTTGTCGGTCATGATCAAGGCTGAGGTCGCGCTCAGTGATCCGAGAGGCCGGGTCGATACGAATCGAGCTGTAGCGCTTCCAGAGGAGTTCAAAGAAATCTTTCGAGAGCTCAACCTTATGCTTCACCTTGGCGACCTGGGTACTGGCGAGGCTTTCAAAGACACTCGTCAGGTCCTGGACGGTACCGATTTCACGGGCGTCTTTTTCAATGGCATTCGCTCTACGCATCAGGTGCCTCCTCGGTGGCCGCCTCTGGCTTGGCAGCGAGTGGTTTGGCGGAATATTTTTTGAGAAGTTCAGCTTCGAGCGTCTCATATTCTTTGTCGTCTTTTGGTTGTTTGGCTATCTTCTGAACGGCTTGTTTGAGGCCAGCCACATCAATCTCGGCCTCACCACCACTGAGCATAATTGTCTCTAAGAGGAGCTGTTGTTCGAGTAAGGAGTGGCGCTCACTCGGTGGTTGTTGCAGCGCCTGATAAATGTATTTACCAAGCGTCAGATCAATGGTCGTCTCTTTGGAGAGTTGTGAACTAAAGTGGGAAAACTCTTCAGCTTGCTTGTAGCGGGCCAGCGTTTTAAAGAGCGTACTCGACAGTCGCTTCTGACGGTTAGTCTGAGCCTGGCCACCAACTCGGGAGACAGATAACCCGGCGTTAACGGCTGGGCGAATACCTTGGCGAAAGAGGCCAAGGTCAAACACGATCTGGCCGTCAGTGATGGACATAATACTGGTCGACAGATAGGCGGTAATATCGTCGTTCGGCGTTAGGACAACCGGCAGTGAGGTTAACGTTTTGCCATTTTTGAGCAGCTTCCCAGCTCGCTCCAGCAAACTCGAGTGCGCGTAGAAAATATCTCCTGGGTAGGAGTCGCGTCCCGGGTCGACCTCCTGCAGGAGTGACAGCTGGCGATAGGCTTCAGCATGGCTCGACAGGTCGTCATACATAATAATGACATCTTCACCGGCATACCAGAGATATTCGGCCATGGCGCAGGCGGCGTATGGCGCCAGATAGGACTGGGTGAGGGAATCGAAGATATCAGCCAGCACCACGATGGTGTGATCCATCGCACCCGAGTCGTTAAGTTCACTCAGGAGGTGCTCGATATCAACCTTGCGCTTGCCGATCAGGACGTAGACCACAATTCGCTTCGTACCTTCTTGGTTGGCGCTCAGCTGGCTTAAGAAGGTACTTTTACCAGATTTACTATCACCCAAGATAGCGATACGCTGGCCGAGCACGATTGGAAAAAAGCTATCAACCGCAGTCACGCCACTCGCCAGCTGTTCGTTAAGCATACTACGCGCCATAATCCCTGGTGCGGGGTTGAAAATACCAGATGTTGTTGTCGCCTTGAGGGCACCTTTGCCGTCGAGCGGTGTTCCCATTGGTGACAGGACGCGACCAATGAGACTTTTGCCGACGGGCACGTTGAGTGCATCATTAGCGACGACGGCAAGTGTTCCGAGCTTCATCTTCTCAGAATCAATATTAAACAAGATGACGCGGTTACCGTAGGCCTCACGCACCAGGCCGCGTTGGCCATCTTCGAATAGGACCTGGGCACCGAGACGAACGCCTTCAAGACCCTTTACTTCAATCAGGAAACTGTTGACTGCGACAACTTCACCGGTCAGATTGTCGGCCTCAACCAGTCGTTGGAATGTGGCGCTATTAAACACGACGTAATACCTCAGGGAAGGAATTTCGGGCAGCCAGGATTTGGCGGCGGAATGACCAGTCAAATATATGACTACCGTAGCGCACGACCATACCGCCAAGCAGGGTGCTGTTAAACTGGAATGTCACCAGAATAGTCGACGAGATGTTCTGGCGGCACCAGCCGACAAGACTGGCTTTAATGTCGGCAGTTGCCGGTGCGGCCAGCGTGATAGTGACTGACGAGGCACTGCGGCGGATGAGTTCGAGTTCGCTCACGAGTCCCTCGAGCGTTCGTGAGGTCAGTGGTTTGCTTGCCTCTGCGTGATGCAGCAGTTCGGTGGCTGCAGGCGAGAGGACTGGTGGCGATGGTGCCTTCTTACGCGTGCTGACGCGGTGCAGAATCGAGCTGTGGGCCAACCAACGGGCGTACGTTTTTACTTCCAGCAGTAAGCTCGAGACATCTTGTTGCGATGACACGCTGTCCGGGAGGGCCAGGTTGCTTTTATTCATGAGACAACCTCGTTATGGAAGTCCGCTTTATGCTCGTCGAGCATACTGGTAAGGTAGGCAGTTTGCGCCCCGAGGTCGACGTTATGCTGCATGGTTTCGAGGAGGAAGGACGCCATTGCATCGGCAAGCTTGGTGTCGATCTGGGCAAGTAACTGTTGTTTTTCAGTGGCAATTTGTTCAGCCAGCTCAGCTTCAAGCGCCGCTTTTTTGCTCGCAAGTTCAGTCGTCAGGGCTGTTTGATGTTCTGACACTTCCTGCTGGGCCGTTTGGAGGGTTGCGGCCGTTTGTTTCCGGAGACTTTCCAGTGTCGCTTGGTAGCGGGCCGCCTCATGGTTAGTGACCGTGAGACTGAGTTTCTCAATCTGACGGGCTGTGCGATCGGCGGTTGTCGTCAGATCACGCTGCAGTTCGGCGGCCGACTGATCGAGAACTTTTTGGAATTTCACCTCAGCCGCCGCGAGAAGGCGCTCTTTGACAGCGGCCGGCAGGGTCGCGGTCGCGGCCGTGACGTGGGGTTTTTCAGGGGCTACTACGACAGCCGGTGGATGGAAGTGGGCTCTGGCGTGGCGGATGGCCATCGCGATGAGCATACCGATGACAAAGGCATTGCTGAGAAGAAAAATTAATTGCCAGGTCGAAAGAATCAACATTATAACCTCGTCAAGATCATATAGATTGCTATAAGTGACACTGCCAGGATAGCCAGGACTAAGCCAGAAATTTGGATGAGATCACGGTAGACGGCTGATTGGGACATCGGGTTACGACCGACCGAAATAATACTGCTACGAATCATCGAATAGATGATACTCACCACGACAATCACCATGATCAAAAAGATCGCCACACTAATAATAATTGGTACGACATTAGCTTTTTTGCCAGCCACGGCATTAGCAATATTTTGGATAACAGACGGGATGATAGTTTTGTCTTGCTGCTTAAAGTAGTAGGAGACATTAATCAGAATTGGCACTTCGCCGAGGGTGACGCTCTGCTGTTTACCGGCGCTGTCGGTGTAGGTTTGCTTATCATTGCTAGTCATCGAACCTTGGGCAATACCGACAACTTTTGCATTGCTGGTGGCTTTCATACCAACACCCTTGATAGGCGAGGCAGTGATCTCGTCACCTTGAGCGATGGTCCCGTTGATATCCGAGACAAGCACCTGGGCGGTACCACTGGTTGAGACCAATACCTGGCCGCCCTGGCCATTCAGGAGCGTGAGCGGCGAGCTGTCATCACTTATGGCGATACCGAGGATACTATTGACGTTGTTCGTCACGGTTGGCTCGACGTGGTCTGAGGTGTTATTTTGTAAACTAACGATCGACCCGAGAGGGATGTCGCTACTGGTTGAATAACCCTGTGAAATCGAGCTGATAGCTGACACACTCAGAGGCAGAATGGCTGCACAGAGTACGAACACGCCACCGAGAAGCCACCGATATCTCGTTGTTGTTTGTCCATGTTGACCGACACACGTTTGCATAGTGAGTATTATTGTACCCCATATAGTGCTTATGCGTAAGTAGCTGAGGGTGACGCATTAGCGTTGTACTAAAAAGTGGTATGATACATAGTATGAAGAGGCGACAGGCAAGGGGGAATGTTCGTGATAACCAAGCAGCTTTTACCCTATTAGAGTTGTGTATGGTGATAATAGCCGTGGTGCTGATTGCAGCTAGTATCTATTTCATGAACGCAAGAACGTAAAAGAATCCTCGTGCGAGGATTCTTTTATATCAATGGTCATTACATCGCAGATGCACCACGGTGGTGATGCTGGTCGTGACTCAAGTTCGTCACTTCAAAGCCGTCCCAGTAGGCGCAGAGTAAACCGACAATGGCGGAGAGAATTTGGCTCCAGCCAGCGCTTGCGCTCACGTTAAAGACGATGGCCGACAGTAGCAACCAGAGGGATGCAACTCCCACAATCCAACTTGGTATGGTGTTGACGATAAAATACTGCACCACACTGGCCGCGATGATAACGATACCGGTGATAATAATACTGGTCAGCGCGCCACCCGTCACGGTAATCCAGATTGGTGAGAGCACCACCCAGACACCAACAAGCAGTGACAAGACGCTTGCTAACCTTGATTGATCACGTGTTTTCATAGTTATATATCCCCCTACGTTAATCTCAACTTTCGTTTCGACCTCACTGCGACCTCCTTGTGGCTCTAGTATGAGTACTGTTATAGCAAAGAACTGTGAGAATTCTCACATATACCACATGTTGTAATAATTACATTATTGGGTTATATGTGAGAATTTTCACATACGACACTATAGCCCAAAGACTATTCTTTGAGTGTAGTTTACAGCAATGTAGCGCAAACGTGAGGAGGTAAAGATGTTGAAATATATGACCAAGCAGGGTAAAGGGACACTTATCCAGCGAGCATTGTCGTATACGCTGATTCGTCAGCTGTGTATTATCGGCCTCGCCGCGACAGTCTTATTGGTGGTTGCCTGGTGGCGCTATAGTAGCGAATTATCACAAGCAGCCTCTATTCCAGCGCCAACTATACACACATCGGTGCTATCACCCGTGCCTTCTCCAGTAGAGCCCATCACACAGCTACAAGTCACCGGCCAACAGACGCTTTCTCCAGTAGTAAAGACGCAGCTTGAAGTGAATGGTCAAACCATCCCTGTTCCTACAAACGGCACCGTAGAAGAGACGGTCCAAAGTCCGGACGGTAATTCGAGTGTCCATCTTTCTGTTGATGCCACGTCCACTGGTTCAAAAAGCACGTCTTCCTCGACCCGTATTCAGATGAACTCAACGTCACACTCACAGGTGGTTACTAATGAGACTCATTAAGCCTTAGCGGCGTGGTCGATCGACGCGGGATGGCATCGTCCCTCCTGCGTCGGGCGAACACCCGAGATTATATTATTAACAAAAGGAGGATAACATGAGAATTAAAAAAACATTAGGCGCAGCAGCAACTTCACTTGGTCTTGTCGTCGGCCTGGCGGGCTTTGCTGGAGCTACCTCTGGGGATATCACTAACACTGGTCCTGACTCCTACAACACTGTGAAGAGTGAATCTTCGCAGAAGGTAAAGGTTGAGAACAATAATGACCTTGGTGTTCAGAACAGTAACACGCAGCATGCCACATCCGGCGATGCAAAAACTACCGAGAATACGACAGGTGGCGATGCAACAACCGGTGCCGCTTCAAACGCCAACAGCTTTAGTGCTAACGCCACTGTCAACAACGCTGCGTCAAGCAATGCCTTGATGAACGTTGGCGGTGCTGGTAGCGGTGATAATTCAGGAAGTATTACTCAAACTGGTCCTAAATCAGTTAACAAAGTCTCTTCCGAGAATACAAGTAATGTAACCGTTGAGAACAACAACGACTTGCATGTCACTAATGCCAATAGCCAAACAGCCACAACTGGTGACGCGTGTGTGACAGACAACACAACCGGTGGCAGCGCCACAACTGGTGACGCATCGAACACCACTAGTTCGACAATCACCTTTGATGTTTCTAACTAGTTAGACATCTTGTCTGTGTAGGTAGGGAATATCGTGGGGAGGTGAGGACGACATCATTCTCCCCCAAGAAATTATCTAATTTATGAAGGAGGAACCCATGCAAAAATGTAAACGTATGATCCAAGCAGCGCTCTTGTATGGTCTTTCTCTCATTCTCGTTGCCGGATATCCACTAGTGGCACTGGCTGACAGTCTGCCAGTTGATACAACGACAACCACACCCGCCGTAGTCACTCCCGACCCAGTTCCAAGTCCAACCTATACCTATAATCCAACGACGCAGCACTGGGACACGAGTGAGTGGCAGTACAATCCCGTTACTGGCCACTATGATGCAGTTGCACCAGTACCCGCACCCGCCGTATCGACAGTACCAGAGGTTCCACCAGCTACCGATATACAGGCACCTGTCACGACAGCCAATCCACCAGTTGCCACTGATAAGATATCAGGTGCCACGAGTGATCAAACGACCACCAACGCCACCATCGACAATACCATCGGCACCAATTCTCAAACCGGTAGTGCTGGTGTTCTGAGTAACACGACCGCTGGTAATGCCACGACTGGTACTGCCTTAGCCGCGGCGACACTGACGAATATCGTCAATTCAGCAGTTAATACGGGTGGGGGATCGGGTCCAGCCACTTTTGTTCAGAATATCACCGGCAATGTATACGGTGATATTATGTTGTATCCGGCAATGCTTGCAGCTATGTTGCAACAGCCGAGCAATTCATCGCCAACACCGACAGACGTCACGACTAGTACAACGAACGCTATCACCAACAACGTTAATTTAAACGCTGCCAGTGGTGCCGCTACGGTCAAAGGCAACACGACGGCTGGTAACGCCACAACCGGTGCCGCCAACGCGGTCGCCAGTGTCATGAATATTATTAATTCCATCGTTGCCGCTAACAAATCATTCATCGGCACGGTGAATATTTACGGTAACTTAAACGGTGATATCCTGGTAGCTCCCGACTTTATTCCGCAGCTCCTCGCCAGCAACGCTGGGGCAACGCCAACGACGATCGATACGACCAATACGACGGGTATTGCCAATAATATCAACCTGGCCGCAGCGAGCGGTGCCGCCACGGTCAATGGCAATACTAGCGCTGGCAATGCCACAACGGGCAAGGCGGGTACCAATTTGGTACTCCTCAACCTCACTGGGCAGCAAATCGTCGCCAGCAACAGCTTGCTGGTATTCGTCAACGTCCTTGGTACCTGGGTAGGTATGATCGTCAACGCACCGGTCGGCGCGACGGCGGCCGAACTTGGCAGTGGCGTCACGAGTAACACCTCAACGCCAGGAACGCTGACAACCACCACTAATAATCAAATTACCAACAATATCGACCTGGCCGCTCAGTCGGGTGATGCGACGGTCAGTGGAAACACTCAGGCGGGTAACGCCACGACCGGCAATGCGACGTCATCGGCAATGATTTTAAATCTCGCCAACAGCTCTCTCGGCCTCGCCAACTGGTTTGGCGTGCTTTTCATCAACGTCTTTGGTAGCTGGAACGGTAGCTTTGGTGTCGATACGGCCAACGGCAATCCTCCTGCTAGTGAGCCGTCGTCGACGCCTCCATCGGCACCGCAGCAAGCGATTGCCTTTGTCGCGCACGTCGCTCGGTCCTCGACAAAGGTGTTCGCCCCTAGCTTTACGGATACGACAACAGAACCGACAGTCGCCGCTGACCCGTCAGCCATTCTCGGTACGACAACAACAAATGCCGTAAAGAAAACAACGCATATTCCCGACGCTGCGCCGTCCTCGTTTCCTCTTGTCGCCGTCATCGTAGCCGGTTTAGGTCTTGCCGGCATCACCTGGTGGATACTCGCGGCCGCCCGCAGGTAAGTCCTTGCATAATACAGCAAAAGAGCGCATACCTAGTACTGAGATGATGCAATAAATGAGCACCTGACGAGGGAGTACTGTTATGCAAACGTTTCGACAATTCACGTCTAGTTATCCATTAAAGATATTTGATAAAGGCCAAGTTATCCTGCTTCAGGGTGACGCGCCAAAAATGGTCCACCTGATCGAACAAGGTATCGTCAAGACCTACACGATTAATGCCAATGGCGAAGAACGCCTCGTGTTATTTAGTAGCGAGGGTGAGGATTTTCCCATTGGTTATGCTTTTGGACTGACCGAGAAGTCTCATTATTTTTACGAAGCCTTTACCAAATGTTCTGTTCGCCTGATTCCACGCGATGCCTTTGTTGATTACCTCCATGCCAACCCTGAAAGTATGTATAAACGGCACGCCCGTATGGTAACACTGCTGCTGACAACACTGGCTCGGATTGATGCCCTCGAGCAGTCACGTGCTGGTGATAAAGTGGCTCGTACATTGCTCTATATGGCCGACCAATTCGGTGTTATCTTGCGGCCGTATCATGCCCGGCTCAAGATAGCCGTTACCCAGCAGCAAATTGCCGATTCACTGGGTATTACGCGGGAGACGACAAGTATTGCACTCAAAAAGCTTGAAGTAAAGAAATTGATTACCCATTCCCGTAAAAGTTACGTGCTCTACATGAATCGCCTACGGGCCTACCTTGGTGACGACAAAGTGGAATAGAAAGCATACTTGACATACTTTTCATACTTAGCATATGATAGGGATGGAAAAGGCGCCATTAGGACGTCAAAGGAACAAGTATGCACGATAAAAAACTCTATGGTACGGCCACAGTCGGTACGAAAGGACAAATTGTCATTCCCGCGGAACTACGCGAAGCCTTCGGTATTGAACCGGGTGATCGTTTGTATGCCCTGGGATCGCTCACGGGTAAGTGGATTGGCTTTATCCCTGAAGAGCAATTACGGAGCATGCTTGAAAAACTAACAGATAACATTGAGTTATATAAAGACGTTCTTGAACGAGCAGATGAAATAAAGGAACAGTAATATGCATCACCACTTGAGCCTGCGGGCCAAACTAATTATCATGATTTCGGTCATGGCGGCCATGTTCTTGGTGGCCCTCGACCAAACCATTATTGCCACGGCGCTTGGCAAAATTGTTGAACAATTTAACGCCTACGATTCACTCAGCTGGATCGTGACCGCTTACTTAATAACCACGACGATCACCGTACCGATTGCCGGTAAGTTGTCCGACCTATTCGGTCGTCGCATCATGCTGTTAATTGGTGTGGCTGTCTTCACGGCAGGCTCACTGATGAGCGGTTTGAGTGGTGACATCGTGCAGTTGATTTTGTGGCGAGCGCTCCAAGGTATCGGCGGTGGTATTATTACAGCCAACGCCTTCACGATTGTCGGTGACTTATTTGCTGCCCGCGAGCGTGGTAAATGGCAGGGATTGATTGGTGCTGTGTTCGGTCTCAGTTCTGTCATTGGCCCACTGCTTGGTGGTTGGCTGACCGATGGCCAGCACCTCGCTGGCCTCGTCACCAACTGGCGCTGGACATTCTTTATTAACATTCCAGTGGGAATTGTGGCGTTTATCTTGATTTCGATTTATTCACCATCGTTCCGTCATGGCGGCAAAAAGCCAAAAGTGGATTATCTCGGTGCTGGCTTGCTGGCAATTGGCCTCGGAACGCTCATCTTAGCGGTCGACAACACGAAAAATATTTTTGCGGGCCTGCTCAGCAGCACCGGTATGTCGGTTGATACATTGAAACTTATGATGTACGGTATCGTTGCCCTCAGTATCGCCGCCTTCGTATTTGTCGAACGTCGTGCGAAGGAGCCAATCTTACCGCCACATTTCTTTGCGAATCGTAACTTTGTGTTGATTATGACTATCGCTACCTTATTCGGCGCGGCGTTCATGGGTTCAATCTTGTACCTCACGCAGTTCAACCAACAAGTCTTTGGCGCCACGCCAACGCAGTCGGGTATGATGTTGCTTCCAATGGTTGCTGGTGTTATGGCTTCAAGTATTGGCGCTGGCCAGCTGATTTCTAAAATCGGTAAATACAAGATATTTATGCAGATTGGCTTTATTCTGGCGACAGTTTCAATGTTCATGCTCTCAACACTGACGCCTGAGAGTGGCTACCTCTACGAAGCAATTATCATGGTCGTTCTTGGACTTGGCCTCGGTGTCGCCATGCCAGTCATGAACTTAGCCGTCCAAAACGAGTTTGAAATGCATGAACTCGGTGCGGCCACGAGTTCAAGCCAGCTATTCCGTAGCCTCGGCTCAACGATTGGCACGGCAGTCTTTGGTGCGATGTTGACCGCCGGAATCATCGCTCACCTGGGGAATATTCAACAGAGTGCCTATGTGCAGACACTCAAGCAAAACCCCGCAGCCTCAAAAATCGGTGACTTCAACGACTCCAACACGATTTTAAACCTGAACATGCCTGATGTTAAAAAAGAGGTGAGTGGCTCTGCCGACAAGGCCTTTGCTGAGCTGCCAGCAGTAACCCGTACGCAGGCGACAAAAGCCTTCACGGCCGAACAAAACGACTTCTCGAGCACCGTTACCCATGCCTTTAGCAGTAGCCTCCAGCACATCTTCTATGTCGCATTCGGCCTGATGGTCGCGGCAACGCTGGCTGTCTTCGCCATTAAAGAGCGCGTTCTCCGTAGCGCCAACCCAGGTGAGACCCCAGGCGCCCAAGAGTAGACGCCTCTGTCGGCTTCTCCCATACTGCTAGCATATGCTTAAGTACTATGTAAAACGCAGTCGTGGCGAGACGTTTGATAAGGTGGTCAGCCCGCCGAGCGATAACGTCTGGATTCATGGTGATATGGTCGATGAGACCGACCTTGATCAGCTCGTCGACTTGTATCAGTTTGACCGCAACCACGCCGGTGCTGCTTGCGGTTCGTGGCGCGGTCTTTATTAATGTCACGACGACGTCACTTGCCGAGCACGACCCGCTCGAACCGAGTGATCTTGTACGGCCGTTCGATACCACCAGTTTACTGCTCAGCACCTTTGCGGCAATCGTCAGTGAGTATGAGCAGTTGATGCAGCGCACAGCCCGCTATATCTTTGATACCGGTCGTCGTCTACGCACTCATGAGGTGACGAACGACGACTCTATTCGCTTTGTGACAGTAGAAGATAACTTAAATGAATACCGCATGAATCTTAATAGTATGTTGGTGGTGACAGAGCGCCTGCAAGAAGTGCTGCGTAAAAGCAATGATGCCGAAGCAGTCGAAGATATTAAGCTGTATCTTCGCCAGCTCCTCGTCGCAACGGACAGCTACAACCAAAGTATCACTAGTATTCGTAACGCCTACGGGACGATTGCCAATTACGTTTTGAACCGCCGTATGAAGACTTTGACCGTTCTGACGCTTATGGTGACATTACCGAATGTTTTCTTTGGTATGTATGGCATGAACGTGCCATTACCGTATCAAACCGCCTGGTGGGCCTACCCTGTTATTATGGTGGTGAGCGTTCTTGTTGTATTTATTGTCTATGCGCTTGCAAAGCGCTATAAGGTCTTATAAGATAGTAACCAGAAGCGTTATAACAATCGCGCGCGCCTTGACGTACCAACGTAGCTTTGGTATTATAAATGATGTGTCTTGCGTCAAAACACGAAAATTTTAATTTAAAGGTCGAAGTACGCAAGGCTGTACATAGTACAAGGAGTACATAAAACCTCATGCCAATAGCTATTCAATTTGTTTCTTCACGAAGCAAAAAGATTGCAGTGGATGTGGTGCCTGCCGAATGGCAACTGTATATCGCACATTAGAACGTGTGTTCAAAACCCGAAATTTGATAAATTTCACAACAAAAAGAAAACACCCCAAGGCACCGGGGTGTTTTTATTATGGCAACAGCTAGCTAGCTGTTGCTGTAGGCGGAGCGATGTTATGGGCTTTGAGGGCTGGAAGGATAATCAGCTTCTCGAAGGCAGCAGCATCGGCCCAGACTGGGTTTGCGCCACTCGTGTCAGCCGAGACAATCTTGCCGTTAGCAACGTACTGTGTCGTCTGTTTGCCGTCAACGAAGAAAGTTGGCGTGCCCGTGACGCCGTCTTTGCGGCCGAGCGCTTGATCGTAGCCAATCTTTTGTGAAATGGCCGTACCCGTCAAATCATTTTTGAAGGTGGTTGTGTTGAGCCCAAGGCTTTGAGCGTAGCTGACAAAGAAATCAACACGCGTACTGGCTGAAAGGCTGTTCCAAGCTGATTGGTTTTCGTACAGCTTGTTGTGCATTTCCCAGTATTTACCTTGCAGTCCGGCTGCTTCAGCTACTGCCGCGGCCGTCATTGCATTCGGGTGAAGCTGAGTCAAGGGGAAGTTGCGAAAAATAAAAGCGATTTGATCTTTATACTTTTCAGTTAGTGGCGTGATGATAGGGTAGGCGCTGCCACAGCCAGGACACTGAAAATCACCATATTCAATCATGACAACTTTACTTTTGGCGTTTCCGAAGACGTGATCGCCGATGTTGCCGCTTTGGGTGGCAGCGGCCTGAACGACACCTGTTGTGACGTTATCAACATTTACTTTGTCTTTGTTTGAGAGGAAGATAAGTCCACCTAACACGACGAGACAGACCGTCGAAAAAATAATCCATGCATTTTTACTCACCAAGAGACTCCTTATATTACTTTACTAAGTGTAGTGGAAAAGTGCAGGCGGGGCAAGCAAGAATAGAGTACAATAGAGCCATATGACGATACTGTTGGTTTTCCTGACGACGCTTATTTTTTGCTTACTTTTAATCGTAACTGGCGCCTCGCCGCGCCGTAGCCGGGTGAGTGCGTTCGAGCGACAACGTCAACACGCAAGTGGTGCTGGTGCGGTTATACTTGATATTCGCCGTGAGCGTCTGCTGCCGGATATCTTGTCGCTGCAGCGCGTTGTCTCGGCTCTCCTACTCGTCATTGTCGTCGTGCTGCTTGTCGATACGTTCAGTTGGCTGCTGGGCTGTATTGTGGCGCTCGTGGTCGCGCTTGAGTACGGTGCCATCGCGCGCATCGGTCTGCTGCGGCGCCAATCTCAAAAACTCTATACCCGTTATGAGGCAGCTATCCTTCGTTTCGTCGAGCGCTTTCGTGGGATACTTCGCTTTGTGCGCACGACACTCCCCGACTTAAACAGCGACACACGAGTTGAATCGCGCGAGGAACTACAGCATATTATTGGTGAAACACGGGGGGTGATAACGGCTGACGAAAAACTGTTGCTGCTTAACAGCCTGCAGTTCGGCAGTCGCTTCGTGAGTGAAATCATGACACCTAAAGGCGTGATTGATAGTATTCAAAAGTCGGAGCTACTCGGTCCATTGGTGCTGAGTGACCTACATAAAACTGGTCATAGCCGTTTTCCGGTTATCGACGGTGACATCGACCATGTGATCGGTATGCTGTATGTTCAAGACTTGCTAAGCCTCGACGTCAAACGCTCAGTCACGGCTGAAAAAGCGATGGAGCAGCGGGTGCTATATATTCATCAGGATCAATCCCTCCAGCACGCGCTAGCTGCCTTTTTACGCACCCATCATCTGCTGTTTATTGTGGTTAATGAATATCGTGAAACCGTTGGGTTGCTCAGTCTCGAAGATACGATCGAGGCACTCATCGGCCACAAAATCATCGATGAATTCGACGCTCATGACGATTTACGGGCCGTCGCAAAGCGCAACCTGCACGGCAATAACCACGCGAGAGAGGGTGAAGACGTCTAGATTTATAGGGGTAAAAGTGGTAAAATAGAAAAATTATGACACGAACACTCGCCGCACAACTCACCGAAAAAATTGATCAAACCGTAACGGTCAGCGGTTGGGTGAATTCGCGCCGCGATCACGGTGGCCTCATTTTTATCGATGTCCGTGACCATACCGGGGTTATTCAGCTGGTAATCCAGCCCGAAAACGCTGCAGCCTTTACGCTCGCCGAGAGCCTGCGTGACGAATATGTCATCACTGCGACTGGTTTACTGAAAAATCGTGCCGACGAACTGAAAAACCCAAATCTCCCAACGGGTGCAATCGAAATTGTTGCTACCGAGCTGGTCCTTTTGAACAAATCAGAACCGCTGCCTGTAGCGACGCGTGACGACGGCCAGCAGTCAAATGAGGAGCTACGTCTGAAATATCGCTACCTCGACCTGCGTCGTCCGTCGATGCAACATATCCTCAAAGAACGTGCCCGCTACAATAAATTCCTGCGTGACTACATGGAAGCGCGCGATTTTACTGAAGTGACGACGCCAATTCTCGCCAACTCCAGTCCCGAAGGCGCACGCGACTTTTTGGTGCCATCACGGGTTCACTCGGGTAAATTTTACGCACTCCCGCAAGCCCCTCAGCAGTTCAAGCAGCTGCTGATGGTTGGTGGCATTTCGCGTTACTATCAAATTGCGACTTGTTTTCGCGACGAAGACCCTCGGGCCGATCGCTTGTACGGTGATTTTTATCAGCTCGACCTTGAAATGTCATTTGTCGATGATGGTGAAACGGTTCGCAGTACCATGGAACCTCTCATCAAGCATCTGGTGACCGATTTTGCTGGCAAGACATTATTGTCCGACAGCGTGCCACGTATTCCTTATGTTGAGGCGATGGACCGTTTCGGCTCCGACAAGCCCGACCTGCGTTTCGGTATGGAACTGATTGACCTGAGCGCCGAACTGGCCACGACTGAGTTCGGTGTCTTCAAGAATACTCTCGCCAGCGGTGGCATTGTTAAAGCCATCTGCGTCAAAGGTGGCGCTAGTCTATCTCGTTCGCAAATCGATACCTTTACGGCTACGGCTAAAAATGAAGGTGCTGGCGGCTTGGCCTATCTGACGTACGTTGACGGTGAGGTCAAATCACCCATTGCGAAGTTTATGACGGCCGACGAATTAGCGGCCATCAAAACGAAAATGGGCGCGGGGGATGGCGATGCCATCTTCTTTGGCACTGACAAACGCGCCATGGTCAATAAAGTGCTTGGTCGCCTGCGTTCCGACTTTGCCGATCATTTTAACCTGAAAGATCCGAACGTCGTCGCTCTGGCCTGGATTGTTGATTTTCCGTTCTACGAATGGGACGCAAACAATAAGAAAGTTGACTTCGGTCACAACCCGTTCAGTATGCCACGCGGTGGTGCTGAGGCGCTGGCCGCGGCAACGACCGACGAAGAGAAACTTGCTGTTGTGGCTGACCAATATGACATGGTCATGAACGGCTACGAAATCAGCTCGGGTGCCGTCCGCAACCACAACCCAGAAGTTATGTACAAGGCCTTCGGTGCACTGGGCTACAGTGAAGCCTACGTCGAAGCTAAGTTCGGGGCTATGCTTTCGGCCTTTAAATTTGGCGCTCCGCCACACGCCGGCTGTGCCTTTGGTATTGACCGTATCTTTATGATTTTGACTAACCAAACCAATATTCGCGAAGTGGTGGCCTTTCCAAAGAACGGCTCTGGTGTCGATCTGATGATGAGCTCACCAAGTATGGTGGAAGACGCGCAGCTTGGTGAACTATCACTTAAAATAGACAAATAAATATGAAGCATATATCAAAGAGCAGCGCGCAGGAGCATGCCAATAGCCCAAGCTGTACTGTGTGGGAATATGGTAGTGAAGGTGCGATGGATGCCGCCGATGCGCTCGTCAATGGGCGTTATCCTGAAACGGGCTTTGCCTTAAATGAAGTTTCGGATATGTCAGTACGCGTGCTTGGCGGCACTGGTAAACTCGCAACCAAACAAGTTATTGTTGATGTGGTTGCCGGTGATGTTGTGATAATTCCGCACGGCGAAGCATATTACTTTGAAGGTCAAAACCTGAAGTTTTTTATGGCCTGTTCGCCCGTTTGGTCACCAGAGCAGTATAAAGAGGTCGAGTAATCCTCGGTCCGCTTATGCCGGTGCTATAATAAGGCTAATGGATACTGAGCAAACCCTTACACCTCCCGTCGTACCTGAAATAGTGCTCGTTGATAATACGCATCAACGTCATTTCTTGGCGGTCTTTTTCCTTAGTTTTATGTGGGGTATGTTCGGTGTTGATCGTTTCTATCTTGGCAAAACTGGCACAGGTATTTTAAAACTCGTAACATTTGGCGGTCTCGGTTTTTGGGTGGTGATCGATTTAGCGCTCATTATGTCGGGCAGTATGCGCGACAAACAGGGCCAGCCGATGCGCGAAGCGGCACGCTACAAAAAGTTCGCTAATCGAACTGTCCTATGGTTTGCGATTCTTCTCGGGCTCATGACACTGATTAGCGGCATTGCGACAATATGGTCAATCACTCATTTAATAAACAACTTTACGAGTGGCGGTGGCTTGCAGAATTTATTACCACAAGGCCTCCTGCCGCACAGTAGCACGGCCTCGCCCGACGTTCAAAGCTTGCTCAAACAATATGGCCAATAGGCTAACGTTTGCAATTTAAACAAAACTATGCTATCGTATAGTAGTAACCACATCAAAACAAACAAAGGACAACCTTATGGATACACAAACAGTCATCACACTCCTCACTATCGCAGTGTCGTTGCTGTCGGTTGGCATGATTGTACTGCTCATTATTGTCATTGCGATTGTCGTCAAAGTTCGTAACATTGCGCGTAGCATGGAACAGACGATGAACAACTTGGCGAGTGCTACTGAGTGGCTGACGCCTGCCAAAACACTTGGTCAAATTCTAAAATTATTCCGTAAATAAAAGGAGAAATCACATGAGTAAAACAATCAAAGTTATCCTTGCTGCTGCTGTCGGCTTCGCTGCCGGTATTTTACTGGCACCAAAAAGCGGTAAAGAAACCCGCCAAGATTTAAAAGACACGGCGCATGACAAAAAAGACCTGCTCGACGCGAAGGTTGAACAAGTCAAAGGTGCTGTTCGCGACAGCGTGGTAAGTTTAAAGCATGGCGCTGGCAATGTTGGTATCGAAGCCGAAGAGTTAGCTACGAGTGCTCGCGCGTCTGCTCTGAAACTTAGTAAAGAAGCTACGAAGCTGGGCGTTGAAGCCAAACTTCGTGGTAAGCGCGTTGCCAAAGAGGCTAAGCAGACTGCACGGCTCGTGAAGCAAGACGTGAAAAATAACGTTAAATAATTTTGACAGTTTTTAAAATAGCCGCATTGTAGCGGCTATTTTTTATATCTCGAGCGGGCCGTCTAGTCGGCGATACTCAATGTTATTTTTCTGGGCGGTCACGCCAAGCAGTCGATCAGCCAGACCCTTACCCTCATCCGACAAAATGGCGTCATGCGTTGGGAAGGCGAGGCGCGGATGAACGGCGATTAGATAATCCATGGCTTCGCTCATTTTCATCCAAGGTGCAGTAGCGGGCAAAGCGAGTGTATCGACGCTGGCGTCACCAGGCAGCTCGAATGAATCACCTGGATAGTAGAGGAGATCGTTGATCATCACCCCAAGGTTGGCGATTGTTGGGTAGTTTTGGTGAATGACAGCATGCTGCCCACCAAAAAATTCGAGATCAAACGGTCCGACATTGAACTTATCTCCGGCCATGGCGCTGCGAGTTTGAAAAACTTCAATTTGGCTGGTGATTGATGGGTGAGCCACGATAACCGCCTCGGGGTTCTTATCGATAATCGCCGCTAGCTGGTCATGGTCGAAATGATCAGGGTGCTCGTGGGTAATGACGACCGCCACGACACCCGCCGGGGCGATAAAGTCACTACTAAAATTACCTGGATCGACCACTAAAAGCTGTCCGTCTTTTTCGACCGTAAAACAAGCGTGTTCGTATTTCACTAGTTTCATTGTGCTTCCTCCTTAAACCATTCGTTGTATGTACGGCGAGCTTTGCTAATCTTTGGATCGATTACAATCTGGCAGTAGCCAGACTCGCTGTTTTGCGCATAAAAATCTTGATGCTCGGGCTCGGCGATATAAAACTCTTTGAGCGGTACGATTTCGGTGACGATAGGTCTTGGCCATAGGTTCGCAGCGCGCTCGCGGGCCACTTCAAACGCAGTCTTTTGCGCATCGTCAGCATACATCATGGTCGAACGATACTGCGTACCTTCGTCGGCACCTTGCTTATTCAGGCTGGTCGGGTCATGAATTAAGAAAAACATATCTAGGATAACGTCACTCGGAATAACGCTATCGTCAAACGTGATGCGCGTCACTTCAGCGTGACCCGTTCGCCCTGATACTACGTCCCAGTAACGAGCTGGTGCATCGCCGCCCCCGTAGCCACTTTCGACACTCCTAACACCTTTAAGTTGGGTATATACGCCGTCTAAACACCAAAAACATCCGCCGCCAAGTACATATGTTGTCATATACCTAGTATACGCCGTTGTGAAGGTGGGGCCTAGCGTCGCAAATGGTATACTACTGAGGTGAACGAATCTGATTTTACTGGACTCATCTGGCAAAAAGGCCGAGAGTTGTACCGCGACATGCCGTGGCGTGTAGATACGCGGCCATACTATGTGCTGGTGAGTGAATTAATGCTGCAGCAAACGCAGGTCGATCGGGTGATTCCTAAATTCAACGTGTTTATTGCGGTGTTTCCTGACGAGAAAAGCCTCGCATCGGCAACGCTCGCTGATGTTGTCACGTTATGGCAGGGACTCGGGTACAATCGTCGTGCGAAATACCTGCACGACGCCGCCAAAATGATAACGAATAGCTATGATGGTGTATTCCCGGTGGCGGTAGCCACATTGCAAACCCTGCCTGGTGTCGGCCCGAATACGGCCGGGGCGATTATGACCTACGCCTATAATCAGCCAGCCGTTTTTATTGAAACCAATGTTCGGACGGTTTATTTTGAACACTTTTTTGCCGACCACGACAGTGTGACTGATGCCGAACTACGCGCGGTTGTCGAAACGACGCTCGACCATGAACATCCGCGTGAATTTTATTGGGCGCTGATGGATTATGGTAGTTGGCTCAAAAAGCAGGGCGCCGGGCGCCTACAGCAGAGCAAGCATTATAAAAAACAATCGGCGCTAAAAGGCAGTGTCCGTGAAATTCGAGGACAAATCGTACGTATCCTGGCTGGCGGTGATTTGCCGCTCGAGGATTTGCAGGATAAGGCAACCTACGATGAACGCTTTGACCTGGCGCTGGCGGGACTCCTGCGTGATGGCCTTGTGTCGCAAACAAAGCACATTCTTCATTTGACCAAATAGGGCGTTATATCCGCCTTCGTCGGATATAACCCGTTGTCGCCTCGGAAAAACAATCAAGCTTGGTTTTCGCTCGGCTCCTAGTGTTATAATAAGATTATATGAAACGCATGGCGATTTTGGCGGCGACTCTCAGCATTATTATTGGTGCTAGTTTTGCTGTTTCAGCTGCCGTCCAGGCTGACGACGCGGCGCCAATGACCGAGGCGCATATTGCACGCATCCGCGCCAGTTGCGTGAGCGCCCAGGCGACGTTGATGCAGTTGCATGCCAGTGATGCGCTGATGCGCGTCAACCGTGGCCAGCTCTTCGAGTCACTTTCGACGCGGCTGATGGTGCCATTCAATAGTCGTATTGCGAAATACACCCAACAGAACGTGTCGCTTGTTGAACTAGCCTCTAGCTATGACGGTCAGCTGACGGCATTTCGTAGTAATTATCAACAGTATGAGGAAGCGATGTCGCGCACATTGAAAATCGATTGCCAGAATCAACCCGTCTCGTTTTACGACGGTGTGACGGAGACGCGCGACAAGCGTGCAGCGACGCATGACAGTGTGATAGCACTCCAGAAGACAATTCAAGATTACGGTACGCAATTTGATATTTTCGCGAAGAATTTCCAGGAGGGTACAAAATGATAGAAGAACAGCTGGT
Organism: Candidatus Saccharibacteria bacterium UBA4727; assembly: GCA_002404195.1. Taxonomy (GTDB): domain Bacteria; phylum Patescibacteriota; class Saccharimonadia; order Saccharimonadales; family Saccharimonadaceae; genus UBA6022. The sequence continues at coordinate 20,495 of DHJF01000010.1, forward strand.
GGCCGAAGCACATGGACTAAGCCGCTGGGAGCGTCATAAATTTATGCTGCTCGTTGGGCTGACGATTGCGACAGCGCTCTTCTTGGTTTGGATTGCTTTAGGGCTATATAACAGCAGTGGTGCCGCACAGCTCGATTTGAGTCGACCTGGCTACAAGTCGGTGCAGTCGCAGGTTACGAAGGACGATACGTTTAACGGCTACCCGTCAACTGGTGCTATGAATAAAGCAGCTCTTGACCAATTCCGTGGCTTGTATGCTCCCCGAGCAACTCAGGCAACGGGTGTTGATAGCTTTGGCGGCGACGTTATGAGTGATCAGGCGCTCGGCCTCGACGATCCATCAGCGCCGTCGACAGAGTAGCAATTATTTCTTTGACGTGACAGGCACCGCCGTACCGGCGAGCACAATCTCTTTCGCTTCAAACGTTGTCAGTAGCCGGCGACGCATTTCAGCGACGACTGACCATTGGTCGGATGGCTGGGTTTTACCAGCAATGAGGAGGCTGACGCTATTAGCAGTAAATTCGCCAATCGATACAAAAGCGGGAGCGTCGATAATCTTATTCTGCCACTTCTTTTCCTCTGCTAGCTTGGCGCCAGCTCCGTTGATAATGGCGATAATTTCGTCGAGATCACCACTCGGCACGACGGCAATGGAGAATCGCGCCATACTATAGCCCATGGTTTTATTGATAACGTGTTGAATCGAACCGTTGGGAAAATAATGCACATTACCATCGGCGTCGCGGATAACTGTCGAGCGGGTACCGATGCGCTCGACTGTGCCGCTATCTTGGTCGATTTGAATAATGTCACCGACCCGGTATTGATTGTCGGAGACGATGAAGATGCCAGACAGAAAATCCTTAACCAGCGATTGTGAGCCGAAGCCGATGGCGACGCCGATAATACCAGCACTGGCAAAGAGGGGCGCTAGGTTGACGCCGGGAAGTTTACCGAGAATCAGTAGGATGCCAACCGCCACTACGACGGTACGCCAAACGGTCACGAACAGGGCGGAGAGCGTATTCTGACGCTTTTCGATATCTTTGCGGTGCCAGGTGCGAGCGCGTGTGCTCTTCACGGCGTGACGCACGGTACTTTTAACAATGATGGATCCGAGCCAGTACAGTAGGGCGGTAATCACGATAATAACAAGAACGTCAAACCAGTTCGTTTGAATCCATGCGAGGTATAATTTCAGGTGCTTCATATGTGCTAGTATAACATGTGACTATGGCCGTCAATCTGAACCCTGATGATTTTATTATTACGCGTAAGCGCAAATTGTATAAGTTTGCACTGTTTGCCAACTCACCGCTTTGCTTTGAAGTTGAACAGTGGCAAACAACACTACCGACGGACGTCTTGGAGCTTGGTGCCGGCACGGGTTTATTCGGTGTTTCGTTAGCTGAACACGCACCGGCGAGCCACGTTTTGGCCGTCGATGTGAAGGCTGATCGCCTGCAAACTGGCGCGCAGCAGGCGCTTGAGAAAAAGCTGACGAATATTCATTTTTTACGAGCCCGAGCCGATCAGCTACTGGAATTACTACCAGTACACTCGCTGCAAAAAGTTTGGGTGACCTTTCCCGATCCTTTTCCGAAAGAACGCTCGGCCAAGAATCGTTTAACTCACCCGAAATTTCTTGCTGTCTACCAAACCCTCCTTGCGAGCGGTGGCGAGCTCTATTTCAAGACCGATGCCGTTGATTTATTTACCTGGTCGCTTGAACAATTGGTGCGGGAAGGCTGGCGAATTGATGAGCTGAGTTTTGACTTGCATGGTTCAGACTTGCCGGACGACTACAAAGTCATGACCACCTACGAAACGCGCTATACGGGCGAAGGTTTATCAATTCATTTCGTACGAGCAGTACCGCCGATCGCTACGGTCTGACTTTGTAATACTGAAGTGCCCGGTAGCCCGCCCGGGCGGTGTCGAGTTTCTCCCAGGGGACAAGTTGTTTTGGTTTCGAACCGTATTGCCCGTCGGGATTTTCAAGGCGAATTGTCGTATTATAAACTTGACGTATTAATGTGCAAGTATGAGCGGATTTTATTTATCAAACGCCATCGAAAATTGTTGATGAAGTAGTCTGCATGCTTCGACAATTTCGGGAAAGTCTGGGTATTTTTCAGCCAGGATAGTATCACGATGATTGGCGGTTTCAAGAAACTCTTCTGAGGTGTGAATGGCATAATCTTCATACATCGGTCGCAGGTTGCCACTCACGATATTTACAATGGCGGGTGTCATTTTATCGACAACTTTAACGAAGCGAGCTTCTGGTTCGTGTTGCTCTTCGTAGCGGGTCAACATCTCCACGGTATGGTTAGGTAGCTCAGCTTGTAGTTCGCGCAGTGCAGCGTGTTCGCGGACGATTTTTTCGTCGAGTTGTTCGGGGGTGGCGAGAAAGGTTGGTGTGTCGCCAACTTTGACCTCAACCAGGTCGTGCACGTTGGCAAATTCGGCGATTAAGCCAGTTTGCAATTCTGGATAATAAGCGGCAGCTAGTTCGCAGGCCACCAATGCTAGCAAATAACTGTGTTCCACGTCGCTTTCGTGTCGGTTGTCAGCCCAGCGGGGTACGCGTTCAACTCTCGCAAAATCTGCGACGAGCTGACCGAGTTGAATTCCAGTGTCTGCGATGATTTGAGCGGTCACTTTACTAGCTTAGTATATCTGCTAATAAGTGGTCTGGTTGTAGGCTTCTAAGGCTCGGCGAGCCATGTCGGATAGTTGTATGTCATCAAGGTTCGATTGTGGATCAACTATAGCGTAGCCTGCACCTTCGTAGACTTCTAGCTTGGCGGTGTCTTGATTGTCGAGGGTGTAATAGGTGACCCATCGACTAGTACCGTCGTTCACTCGTGGTTGAAAAAGCGTCTTAAAATAGGCGAGCTGATCGTCGTTGAAAATAAGGTTGGTTTCTTCACGTAGCTCGCGGATAGCGGCATCGCGTGCGGATTCATTTTTTTCGACTGCGCCACCAAAGCCTGTAATCATGCCAGGGTTATTGATGTCAGGCTTGTTATCACGTTGCTGCATGATAAAGTTGCCAGAAGTATCACGTACTAGGACGTTTGCCGTTTGTTTAATGCTGTTTTGTTGTCGCAGCCAACTATCAATCGCGCCAGCACCCATGCCTAGGACAAGATTGTTCTCATCGCGGGCTTTTTGAATGATATCCCAGAGTTCGTCGTCGAATTGGGCGAAATGCACCGCAGCTTTGTTGGTGATGTTCCAAGTCAGCTCTTCGGGCGTCAGAATCGGCAAGTTCGGATCTTCGCGTGATAAATACGTCGGTAGCCAGTAGATGTCGTCGGCCAGTTCAAATTGATCGATGTACTGATCTTTTATCTCGTGCTGACGGACGTTTTGGTGTGGCTGGTAGATGAGGACAATGTGGTCGGACAGCTCACGCGCCAGTTGGAGGGTAGCGGCAATTTCCACCGGGTGATGGCCGTAATCACTGTATAAGTTGTCGGCGAGGCGCTCGAAGCGGCGATCAGTGCCCGGAAAGCTCTCTAGGGCAGACTGCGCGCCGTCAAGAGGGAGACCGAGGTATTCAACAGCTTTAAAAACGAGGGTGGCGTTGCGGCGATTGTGGGCGCCGGCCAGTTTAATATCGCGGACTTCGTTGTCATCCAAAATCCAGCCATCTTTTGCAGTGGCGGCCAATGTATCACCGTCTTCTTTCCACATAATCGAGGTACTGGATTGGTCGATGAATTGACGGAAAGCAGCCGTATAGTCGGCCTCGGTAGGGTAGGTGTCGGGGTGGTCGTAGTCGACGGAGGTGATGAGCGAAAGGTAGGGTGAAAAGTGAAGGAAATTGCGATCAAATTCGTCGCATTCGTAAATAAAATACTCACTACGGGGGTCGAATTTGCCACTCGGTCCAAAACTGAGTGTCGAACCAACCGAATAACTGACCGGAACGCCTAATTGCTGTAAGGTCCACACCATCATGCCAGTGGTAGTCGTTTTTCCATGGGTGCCGGCGATAGCGATTAATTGGAGGTTCTTTTCGGCGATAATATGCGCCAACAGTTCATCGCGTTTAGCGGTTTTAACGCCCAGCTGGCGAGCCAGCGCGAGCTCTGGGTGGTCAGCCGGCAGTGCGGCCGTGTACACGAACCAATCGAGGGGCTGTGTGGCATGAACTGATTGCAAGAAGCTGCCATCTTGACCAATAGTAACATCGATACCGCGCCCATGCAGCTTGCTTGTAATCAAGCTCTCGTGCTCGTCTGAACCGTGAACGGTATAACCGGCATCATGCGCAATTTCGGCCAAAGGCCCAATTCCGACGCCGCCAATGCCAGAGAAGTAGATATTCATGCTGCTAGTATACCACTCTCGTGCGCGTCTTTGCAGTAGCCTCACCAGATAAAAACTGCTATACTAACCACAAGCAATAAAACAACATAAACACTCATGATTCGACAATTTTTTCATACGTTATTACTACGGCGCCACTTTTGGCGATACGCTACCTTTTCCGAGGTGGCGGAGTTGTATGCTTCGAGTATGCTGCGTAAGCTCGCGATTAATATTTCGGCAGCCTTTGTCTCGGTTTTTCTGTATCAAATTGGCTATAGTATCGTGTTCATCGCTACCTATTGGGCAATGTATTACTTTGTAAAGATTTTCATGGCCTTTCCGGCCGCACAGTATGCTTCGAAATTTGGACCAAAACACGGTATCTTGCTGTCGAATTTACTCTACATTCCCGCTATGATTCTGTTTGTGTATGTCCCAGTATTTGGTATTCCGGCGCTGATCGCGACCAGCTTGTTGCAGGGCGCTTCGGCCACGCTCTATAACATTTGTTATTATATCAATTTCTCCAAGGTAAAAAGCGTCGAGCACGCTGGCAAAGAGCTCGCCTATATGAATATTATTGAAAAGATTGCGACGGGGCTAAGCCCGCTGATCGGTGGTTTTTTGGCGTTTGTAGCGGGTCCACAGACGACGATGTGGGCGGCGGCTATTTTGTTTGCACTGGCGTCAATTCCGCTACTACGGACTGGTGAGCCACCCCGCTCGCGTCAAATGTTTGTATTTCGGGGTTTTCCGTGGCGCATGGTCTATCGGAGTCTGATTGCCGAGACAGGGGTTGGCTTTGACCTCCTGGCTTCTGGAACAGTTTGGTCGCTCTTGGTGTCGGTGGCAATTCTCGGGACAGGTCACAATGATGTCTATGCCAAGCTGGGTGCGCTCTTATCCGTCGTTCTGCTGGCAGCGATTGCTTCATCGTATGTTTTTGGGCGCTTAATCGATCGGCGTCGTGGCGGTGAACTGATGTCTGTGTCGGTGATTGGCGACGCACTCGTCCACCTATCGCGACCATTCGTGAATAGTATTGGCGTGGTCCTTGGGGTGAATATTACCAATGAGGTGGCGACAACGGGCTACAACTTGGCATTTGTGCGTGGCATGTTCGATACAGCCGATTTATCGGGACACCGTATTACCTATGTTGCCTGTATTGAGGTGATGGGGAATGTTGGCGCCGCCCTTGCCGGCGTGGCCTTTGTCATCTGCGTCATGCTGTTTGGTGACATTCAGGGTATGAGGAATTTCTTCTTCGTGGCCGCCGCCGCCGTGCTTATTATTGGTACGGCCAAGTTTCATCTCTACCGAAGATAACGCTCATGCTACAATGGAGACAGTATCACGAGGTGGGATATATTTTCAGTGGCAGACAAACGTCAAGTTAGGCAAACAATCAAGCAGTTGCAACGTATCAAAACGTGGCAGCTTATGGTAGTTTTGGTACTACTTTGCTTTGTGTCGGCCACTTTTTTGCGGCTCAACAACATTGGTATGAGTAACCGCCGCGACGCCGTATTGGCGGCTGATACGGCAGGTAATACCGCTGCTATGACCAGTCGGCTGTACGATTTACAACGATTTGTATCTGGTCACCTAAACACGGCAACAGGGGCCTTTTATCTGGAAGGTCAGTATAAGCGTGATGCCCAAAAAATTGTCGATGCCGCCAGCAGTTATAACGACTCGAACGGCAATGTGAACGCCAAAGCTGAAGCAGTTTGTCGGCCGCAATATACGGTGTGGTCACCCGCCTATGTGCAGTGTTTTACAGATCAGCTCGCCCTGTATCCACCGTCGCCCGACCCCGCTCAGAACGTCAAATTACCGAGTCCCGATCTCTACCGTTACGACTTTATTGCACCTCTGTGGTCAGCCGATTTTGCAGGGTGGTCGGTGGCGGCTACGCTGGCCGTTGGTCTTGTGATTATTGTCCGTCTGGCAAGCCTTGGGGTGCTGCGTATTTTACTCCATCAGCATTATAAGGGTATATAAACTGTTGACACCGCGTGACAGAGGCGCTACTCTAGCTCTTGTAAGAACTAATAGGAGGTTTTAAGAACTTATGGCTTACAAGCACACAAACTCGAAGGGTATCACTTACTACTTGCACAAGACAGATGTCACACTGCGCGGTGGTAAACCACAAACAATTTACTTCTTTGCAAAGGTTGAGAAGAACGCCAAAGGTGTTCCAACTGATCTTCCAGAAGACCGCGAAGTAAAAGAAAATCCACGCAACGGATTTTTGACTATCAGCAAGATCAAAAAAGACTAATTTTACTACACTTTAGCCTTGCACCATAAGCGCGTTTGATAGTATACTTCTATCAAACAAACAGGTGCCAAACTAGCCTCAACGGATGCGCAAATCGTCCCGAGGGGCTTTTTTGATGGGCAATGGGTCGACCCACTAAACATATAGGACACTTAGATCCAGTGTAGCAT
>DHJF01000006.1:0-601 GCA_002404195.1 Candidatus Saccharibacteria bacterium UBA4727
CAAATTTTTAGTCGCTCAACACTGAATGGTAAGTTCCTTGAAGTGAACACCAACCTAGTGAAAGACTTGAAAGCGCTGGGTATTTGGGACGATGTCAAAGAAGACGTGTTGATTACGCAGGGTGACCTCACAACCATCGAAGCAATTCCACAATCAATCAAAGACGTGTACAAAACCAGCTTCCAGTTGAGTCCATACGCCTTTATCGAAGTTGCCGCTCGCGCCCAAAAATGGGTTGACCAAGCGATTTCTCGCAATATGTACCTCGAGACTCGCAATATCGACGACATGGTAGAAATTTATACTGCTGCCTGGAAACGTGGTCTCAAAACGACCTACTACCTGCACACAAAACCACGCCACCAAGCTGAACAAAGCACCACCAAGGTGAACAAGGCCGAAGAAGGTGCCACTGGCCCACGAAAAGCTGGTTTCGGATTTGCGAAGGCAAAAGCATAAGCCTATGAATAACCAATCAAAATAATACAGAGCAATCAAAAACATTTAGGGGGATAACAAAATGGCAAACGCATCACAAATCATCAACGACGACATGACACTGGAAGAAAAATTGGCCGCAATCGAGAACGCCATGAAAAAC
>DHJF01000006.1:728-19179 GCA_002404195.1 Candidatus Saccharibacteria bacterium UBA4727
GAAAAACGCACAAGAAATGGCTAACGAAGAAGCGGCGAGTAAGGGAAGTGTTGCTGCGCCAATCGACCCGCAAGACTTCTTGATGTGTGAGAGCTGCCAGTAGTGCGCGAGGTTTTAGCAACCACATCGCCAGAGCCGTACCAACAGTTACTTTTTCCGCAAGAGTTTAGAGAGGGTGGCGTGTCGCAGGAAACGCTCCAAGAACATATTAGGCTGGCTGGCTGGACGATCGATGCGCTAGAACGAGCAATTGAAGAGGTGTCCGATGCACGTGAAACGGAGACACGGAACGACCGCAATGCAATTGGTGGTACGCGACTAGTCTTAGAAAAGCAACTTGGCAATAAACAATAAAGGAGCAAATGACATGGCAGGAATCTTAGGAACGGGTATTCAGGACGGGCTATTGCTCAAACCGATTCATTACCAATGGGCGATGGATCTGTATGACCAAGCTGTAGCAAACACGTGGTTTCCAAACGAAATTCAGCTCGGACAGGATTTGTCTGACTGGAAAAAAATGAGCGACGAAGAGCGTCACGCCTTGACTTTTTTGATGAGCTACTTTAATCCAAACGAACTGTTGGTGAATAAAGCCCTGGCTTTTGGCGTGTATCCATATGTGAACGCGGCCGAATGCCACCTATATCTTGCTAAACAAATGTGGGAAGAAGCTAACCACTGTATGTCGTTTGAGTACGTGCTTGAGACGTTTCCGATTGACCGCGAAAAAGCCTACGCGGCGCACATCGATACTCCTTCGATGGCTCGCAAAGAAGCCTTTGAAACCAAATATATCAAGCGCATGACCGAAGAAACGCTCGATATTACCACGACCGAAGGTAAGAAAGATTTTGTGCGCAATATGGTGGCCTACAACATTATTCTTGAAGGCATCTGGTTCTACAGCGGCTTCATGGTAGCCCTGAGTTTCCGTCAGCGCAACTTGCTGCGTAATTTCGGCAGCCTGATTGACTGGGTGGTGCGCGACGAAAGCCTGCACCTTAAGTTCGGTATCAACCTTATTTTGACCGTTCTGGAAGAGAACGAAGATTTGCAGACCGAAGAATTTGCGGCCGAAATCAAGCAAATGATTCTCGACGGCGTGGAGATGGAAGAAGCGTACAATCACGACTTGTTACCAAATGGTATCTTGGGCCTGAACGCTGATTACATCAACCAGTATGTCGAATACTTGGCTGACCGCCGCCTGGAAGAACTTGGCTTTGACGTCCACTTTAAAACGCAGAACCCCGCCAAGTGGATGGCCGCCGCCAACGATACGCTCGAACTGGTGAATTTCTTTGAAGCGACAAATACCAGCTACGAAGTAAATTCCGAGCGCAATAGCAGTAAAACCAACGAAAAATAAATAATTTATTCAGCAAAAACAGGCACAGCGTGACTGTGCCTGTTTTTTGTTCCAAAGGAGAAATGAAATGCACGAAATTATTGGCGATTACGACAGTGTTGTAGCGAATATCAACCGCGGGCTGACTGCTGCTGGGATTGCGATGGGCGAATTGGCACTACTGGACCATCTTTGTTATCGTACCGAATCGCTGGAGCGTTACCATGAAATTGTTGAACAGTTTAGTACGCTTGGTAAAAACATTGGCGAGCACGAAGTGCAGGGCAGGCCAATTGTCGTGGTCGCGCTCGACGAGCCGATACAAAGTGGCGGTTGGACGATTCCGTTTTTAGAAATCGCTGCACCAAAAGCCGGTTCGCCATACCCAGAGGGATTGGAGCACGCCGAATTCGTCACGATTAAACTGCTCGATGATTTTGCTGCTCAGCACGCCGAGCTTAACTTTATTCGTGACGCCATGGACCGCACTATTAACCCCGAATTAAAATACCGCGAAGATGGCATTTCGGTGAAGTTTCATCAGTTAAGTATTGGCTCGGTGGTGAAAATTGAAGAGAAGCTTGCAGTATAATTACCCCCCAGAATTACTAAACTGATTTGGCGCGGTTCTTGGTGACGAGTTTGTAGGCTAATACGATAACAGCTACGATGAGTAATAAGTGAATGAGCGCTCCCCCGATGTGAGCAAGTAGACCGATAAGCCACAGTACAACTAGTATTGAAATGATAGTCCAGATCATAAAACCTCCTTATGTTATGCCAATAACTATACACCAATACGACTATATGAAATGTAATCTAAATCACAAATCGACTCTAAAGTTGATTTCCACTCTTGCGACTAATGATCTATCAACACATAGCTACTTGATATCCATAGATCACTAGTATTTCTGGTGATATACCACTAGTAGGGCATATAATAAAGTAATGAATCTTCACCGCGTATCTGTAAAATCGGACTGGGAAAATGTAGCGTCTACTGAGCGCAATTTGTTTCAAAAAGTAGCTGCAGTAACGAGGGGTATCGTATCGCCCGCCAATATCCTCACTGTTGTGGGCTTGGGTATGGTTATCTTTGGCCTAGGCTTGGTTTTGCATCAGCAGTTCTGGTCCGGGCTGATACTGCTGGTGATCGGGCGTCTGCTCGATATTGCGGATGGACTGGTGGCGGACGCAACACAGACGAAATCCTCTTTGGGTGAGCTATTTGATGCCACGGCAGATAAAATAGGGACGCTGCTGACGATTGTCGTCTTGATAGTCGCAGGCGTTACCTATTGGTGGGTAATTGCGGCACTTATTCTACCGCAGGTTATCATTCCGCTGGTGATTCTATATAAAAAGTACAAAGGCATCAAAGTTCATCCAACGCGGCGAGGTAAATTAAGTATGGCCGCGACGTGGGCCGGTATTCCAGGGTTACTCTTATCTAAAGCGCTTCACGACCCGATTGTCTTGGTGTTTGCGGTTTATGGCGTTATCGCCGTTTCGCTCGCACTAGGTCTTTATGCTCTCTGGCAATATGCGACCGGTCGAGATTAGATCGGGTCTTTTTTGAGTCCAAGCTTGTATCCAACAAAACTTGCGAGCAAGTGTCCTAAAAACCAAACGATGAAGATCCAGACGTATTCAAATGGCGGCAATATCACAAAAAAGAGTGAGACGGCCACACTTCCCACGATATAATCGAGTTGATCGAATGGTATCCATGCACCACCGGATTTGATGTTTTGTTGCCGCTTTAAAAAACTCTCAACTGCATCGCCGCCAAGGGCGCCAATGGCAAAAAGCGACCCCAGTAGAAGAACGGGCAGGGCGGCGTAGTCGACGCTACCGGAAAGATAGTGAGCCCACGCAAACTGCGCAAAAAGCAGTTGCTGAATCCACAAAATGAACGTCGCGGTGATGATGCCGGCGATAATACCGCGCCAGGTTTTATGCGGCCCCAATAGAGGGTGGCCGCGCCAGGTTTTACCAGCGTCAATCGGAGCATTAAATTTTTTAAGGCCCGGAAGGGAGGCAGCAAAGATAGGCGCGGCATTCGAAACAGCGGCCGGCAACAAGAACCAAAGGGCGAATAAGATATTTTGTAACATGCCTCAAGTATAATTGATGTATGAGTTACACTACAATCGCAATCATCTATAACCCGAATAGTACGGGGCCGGGCGAGCGGTTGGCAAAAGAGCTTGAAGCGAAGCTACGGACGCGTATGCCGGGTCAGAAAGTAGAGCTGATTGCGACCGACCACGCCGGGCATGGCAGCGAACTTGCGTATTCTATTGCAATGGCCTCAAAGAACCCGCTGATTATTTCTTCAAGTGGTGACGGCGGCTACCATGACATTATTAACGGTGCGATGCGTGCCCAAAAAGAAGGCGCGCACCCGACGACAGGACTGCTGCCAGCCGGCAACGCCAACGACCATTACCGCAACCTACATGCGGGGGATCTGCTGGAGAGAATTGAAGGCCAGAACTCCACAAAGATCGACCTACTTACGATTGTCGGCACGTCTCGCGGCGAGCGCGTCGAGAGGTACGCCCATTCGTATATCGGCTTTGGGCTGACCCCGTTTATAGGCAAGGAGCTTAACAAAACGAAGCTCAACATTATTCGTGAATCGTGGCTGGTGGTACGTGCGCTGTTTGTTGTGAAGTCTATCAAATTAAAGATTGATAATACAATTCAGCGCTATGAAAGCATTATTTTCAGCAACATCGACACCATGTCAAAGTACCTTGCTATATCGCAGCCGTCGAGCGTGACTGATGGCAAATGCGAAGTGACGATATTTAAGCGCCGCACTAGATTCGAGTTAATTATGACGCTTCTTCGGGCTTCGGTGCGAGGAGTAGAGGAAGATCATAGCGTGAGTGAATTCATTCTGCAGACAGTGAACAAAACGCTGGTACAGACCGACGGAGAAATCATTACGCTCGATGCCCATTCCGATGTTGACATAAAGGTTGAGTCGCGCCCCCTCGACTGCATCGTGTAGGTAGTATCGTGCAGCGTAACAGTGTGCGTGTTTCGCGAACGTAATTAAATACTATATTTTGTATAGCATCTAGTTTTATAAGGGTGTATACTGTAATAAGTATGAAAACAAAACTTCTTATTTTTGGTATTACAGGTGATTTAAGTACGCGCAAGTTGTTGCCGGCGTTGCAGCAGATTGTAAAAACAGGCAACTTTGATGATTTATCGATTATTGGCGTGTCGCGACGCGACGTGAATGTCAGTGAACTATTACGCTCGTCGCTCGGTAACGATGAACTGGCTGACAAAGTATCTATTTTTACGATGGATTTGGCCAACGAGCTCGATTACGAAAAGCTACGTGACTACGTGGCTCTGGCTGACGACGAACAACTACTGGCGTATCTTTCCGTGCCACCGCAAGCTTCGGCGCAAATTGTCGACTATATGGGCGAGGCCGGCTTGAATACGCCAAACGTAAAAATTTTGTTCGAAAAGCCATTTGGCATGGATCTAGAATCGGCCAAAGAAGTGACTGCCCGCACCGCGCGCTATTACCACGAAGACCAACTCTACCGGATCGACCACTTTTTGGCCAAAGAAATGGCTCAGAATATTGCGACCTTCCGGGCACGTAACGCAATGTTTGGTCACCTTTGGAACAATAGTGCCATCCAAATGATAGAGGTGGTGGCGGCTGAAAAGATCGGTATCGAAGGCCGAGCACAATTTTATGAACAAACCGGCGCACTGCGCGATCTCGTGCAGGGGCACCTGATGCAATTATTGGCACTGACGATTATGGACATTCCCGATGATCTTGATTGGAACAAGCTACCCGCACAGCGCATGGCGGCTTTGGCCGAGCTTGAGCCAGCCAACCCCAACCTAGCGATTCGTGCGCAGTACGACGGCTATAAGGCAGAAGTGGACAATCCGAATAGCCAAACTGAAACCTTTGTTTCGCTGCAACTAGTGTCACACGCCAAGCATTGGGAGGGTGTGCCGATGGTCCTGACGACAGGTAAAGCCTTGAATGAGAAAACCACCGAAGTGCGCATTCATTTCCGGCAATTCCACGAGTCACAGAGTAACTGCCTGATTTTCCGCATCCAGCCGAACGAAGGCGTTGAAATTGAACTGTTTACCAAACAGCCAGGCTACGACCGTCAGCTTGCGCCACACCTCCTCAACTTCACCTATCCGGCCGACACAGTATTGCCCGACGCCTATGAACAAGTGATTGTCGACGCCATCAATTCGCACAAGAGCCTCTTTACCGGCAGCGATGAAGTCCTTCGTAGTTGGGAGCTGCTGAAGCCCGTGCAAGATGCCTGGACGGCGGATACTCAGCCGTTGCCAACCTATGCACAAGGCAGCAATGTCCACGACGTAATAGCGTAGAAAAAACAACACACCACACTATATGTAGTGTTTACGGTGCGAAGAGTGGTACAATATAATCCCATGGAAGACACAACAGACATGGGGCAAACACAGAAATACATATTTGTAACTGGGGGTGTACTCTCGGGGGTAGGAAAAGGCATAACCGCAGCCAGTATTGGTGCCGTTTTACAGGCTAAGGGCGTGGCCGTTTCAGTTCAAAAGTGTGACCCGTATCTCAATGTAGATGCGGGCCTTTTGAATCCTGCGGAACATGGCGAATGCTTTGTGACGCGCGACGGGGCTGAAACTGACCTCGATCTTGGGCACTACGAACGCTTTTTGGATATTGAAACGACGCAAAAGTCCGCCACACTGTCTGGCCGTTTATTGTCGGAACTGATTGCCGACGAACGAGCTGGTAAATTCGGCGGTAAAACCGTGCAGCTGGTACCGCACCTGACGCAATCGATTCAAAAAGCGATTGTTGCCGCTGGCAAGGGTAGTGATATTCATATCGTCGAAATCGGCGGCACGGTCGGCGACTACGAAGGCCTGAGCTTTATTGAAGCCATTCGTGAACTTGGTCAAAAAGTTGGCCGAGCGAACTGTTTGTTTGTTCATGTTGTCTACGTGCCGTTTATTGGCACGAGTAAAGAATTTAAAACCAAACCCGCTCAGAATGCACTCAACGACCTGCGCGGTTTCGGTATTGTGCCGGACGCTGTGGTGGTCCGAACTGACGACCCAGCCCCGGCGAACGTGGCGAAAAAAATTAGTCTGTTTGGTGGTGTCCCAGAAGATAACGTCCTACTGATGCCGAACGCCGATACGGTCTACCGGATTCCGCTAATCCTCGCCAGAAGCGGCGTGAATAAACTTTTGTCGGATTTCTCGGAGCGCGACAACGAACCGGATCTCACCAAGTGGAAAAAACTTATTCGCGCGCAGGCTGCGACCTATGCAAAAACCGTGACGGTCGGCTTGGTGGCAAAATACATGGACAATGAGGATACTTACATCTCCGTACTCGAAGCACTCAAAGCTGCCGCTTGGCACGAGAAAGTCGGCCTAAAAGTGCAGTGGATTAACGCTGAAACGGCGACTGCCAAAGACTTTAAACAAGTGGATGCACTGCTGGTACCGGGTGGTTTTGGTGCGCGAGGGATTGAAGGCAAGGTGGCTGCGGCGCGCTATGCACTCGACCATAACGTGCCCTATCTAGGTATTTGCTTAGGCCTGCAGGTTGCGGTGATTGCGGCGGCACGAAAGGCCGGCCTGAAGAATGCCAATAGTACTGAGTTTGCTGCCGATACGACTGAAAACGTGGTCTACATCATGGACGGTCAGGCGGGCAAGGAATCGACCGGTGGGACACTGCGTCTGGGCGATTACCCGGCGGTGCTTACGAAAGGCTCCAAGCTGGCAACCGTCTACGGCACGACCGATATCGTCGAACGCCATCGCCACCGCTATGAAGTCAACCAGGCCTTTACTGAGGCCATCGTTAAGGGAGGGTTGGCGATTAGCGGTACCTCGCCAAACGGTAAGTTGGTTGAATTTATTGAGGCGCCAGCATGCGACTACTTCGTGGCAACGCAGGCGCACCCAGAATTTAGAAGTCGACCGTCGCGCGCCCATCCGCTGTTTGTCGGCCTGATTCACGCCATTCGCGATAAGTGAACCTAGTTCAACAAAACAGGGGTTATTGACAGGCTGTTACACTGAGTGTATAATATATATCAATGAAGTCATATTTTCACGAACGTGCCCAGCAGTTTGCGGTTACTCCAGACGAAGCCCAGGCTTTTAATGATACCCATTCGCTATCTCTTATCTTGGCCCCTCACAGCAGTATTAAAGACGGCCTCGAACAGGCATCGTATGCTCGTGAGGGTAGTCTTGTGCATGTCGAGACAGTTCATTTTGACGAGTCTAAATTGAATGCGCCGTTTGAGGATTTTCTCGAACGTGACCTGCGAGGGGAGACAAAACACGACCCAACGGCCTTTAGTTCAAAAGTGTTTGACATACTCATTCACCAGAGTCTCGCCTTTTATAAGATGCAGCAAGACGACCCAAGGCGATTTAACTCCTACCGCGATCGCACGTTCGACGAGCTGGACGCGAACGGAGGCTTTGCCAGCTACAATCCCATGAGTGGTCATAAGCTTGTATTACTTTTTGGGTTACTTGAGAAAGGTGCACTTTTTGTACCCAACGACGCAAGTAATAGTCAATTGTCAGTAGACGAAGGGAATGAAATCCGTGAGCGCAGATTTCAACCACGGCCCGAACATACGCGCGAAGACCCTATCGGGGTGTATAACTATCTTGGTGTAGCAGCGGTAGACTACTATGATATGTCGCGATTTCGTGATATTACTTTGGCAAAAAATCTTATGACATTTGATGAATCTCTGTATCGATCCGCATTACGGGTCAAGCCGGATGAGCAGCTACCAACACACATCATAAGAGGCGGCGGTCATCGCAATAGTCTGACGGGACGACTGAAAGAGTATGGCATTGACTATAGCATCGCGCTTGATAGGCAGGTTGGCGATGGTCATGAAATTCTTGACGAATTTGGTCCAAATGCTGGATCAGATCAGTTTCACGAAGCATATGCGGCATCACAACTGGATGCAATTGAACCGAGCGAAAGGACAATCTCCTCTGTTAGAAGGTTCGGCGCTGAGCTTCCGCCACGAGAAGATACGGCGATTGCTCTAGGTATTAGTCTTGCTGATTTGGATAAATACCAGACTAAGGCCGCGACGAATAGGCGTGATTTCACTACTTTCACGCGCCTGAACGAGCTTAGTCGTGTTGATGTAAGCCAACTAGGTTTCTGGCAAAAACGCAAGCATGTGAAAGCGATTAGAGATTATCTTTTTATCATCGGCCAGGATTTATAGATCACAACTGACGAGCGCTAACAGCCTAGGAGGTCGGGCTCCTAAACATATAGGACACTAATATCTAGTGTAGCATTCTCGTAGCCTGGAATACTTTGTAAGTATTCCACGGGTGTCAGCATGTGCAACATGCTATGCGGCCGGTAGAAGTTGTAATCTAAGCAATCTTCCGTCAGGAATGCTTGGAGTTCTTCTTTGCTGTGGCTGTTGGTGGTGAGCTTTTTGTAGCGGTCTTTGTCGACGCCATGACTGCGCTCAATCCGCCCATTGAGTTGTGGGCTGCGGGGTGGGATCCGGCCGTGCCGGATCCCATTGGCTTGTAGCCAACGCTGCATAGCGCTGAGCGTGCCGGGCTTCGTTTGCGGGAGGGCATCGTAGACAAACTCCATGCCGTTGTCGGTTTGGATACACTGGAACGCAAAGGCAGGCCCGAAGAAACGGACGGCATGTTCCAGAAAGTCGACGGTGTAGGCCGGGTTCACACCCGGATACAACCGTTTGTATTTAATTCTGGTAGCGCAGTCGACAATGTCGTACTGGTAGGCGGCATGCCTCCAGTGTTTGACATCCAGCTGGCCAACTTCGCCTGGCGCGTAGGTGTAGTCGTTGAGGCGTCGCTGGGCGCGACGCCGACGTGGCTTCGGCGCGGTCAGTTGGGCCCGACGGAGAATATTACCGACACCATGGCGGGATACGACGACGTCGTAGTCCCGTGCCAGTATGACCGCTAGTTTCGCCTCGCCGTAGCCCAGCGCCAGACGGAGCTGGATGACGAGACTCGCCACCTCGGTGTTGACGTCATGACGGTGTGACTTCGGGGTAGTTGGCTGGTTGTAGAGACTGGTCAGTTGTTTGCCGCTGGCCAACCAGCGGCTGTGCCAGTAGTAATACTCACTGCGGGCAATGCCATAGTGGTGACAGGCAGCCGTGACGCTGCCGAGTTCCTCGGCAGCCCGAAACCAAGCCAGGCGGATACGAGCTCCGTAGACCTGTAGTTGTTTTCCAGTCATAGATCTTGTTCTCACTTTCACTCCTTTCAGGGTAGAACTGTTGTGTGAATGTGTCCAAAATGTATGGGAGCCGGATACTAACAGCCTAGGATCTATTGACAAAACATAACCAGTATGCTAGAATAGTTTTATCTTAAAAGGATAAAACAAACATGGCTGAAGAAAAACAAGACAATAGCACTGCACCGACCATGGATGACCTCAGCGTGATGCGCTTACTTCTCCATACCATTAAAGGCATTAGTACGATTTCGACAAGTACCGTTTCTGCCTACGACAATCAAGCGGATATCGACAGCTAGCTTATTGCTGGCCGTCGATATTGTGGCCACCGAATTTATTACGCATGGCGGCGAGTAATTTAGTGGCGAAGTTCACCTCGCCATTCTGTGATGCTAAGCGTACGTCGAACGATGTTTGAATAGCGGGCAGGGGAATGCCGAACTGCTGAGCGGTTTCGAGTGTCCAGCGCGCTTCGCCAGATTCGGCCACGACACCACTGATGCCGTCGAGCGTTGGATTTTCATGCAGCGCTTCACGGGTTAGATCGTTTAACCAACTGGTGACAACACTACTTTGCTGCCAAATGTCGCCAGCTTTGGCGAGGTCAAGGTCTGTATACGGGCCTTCTTTGAGCATGCGATAGCCCTCGGCGAGCGATTCCATCATGCCGTACTCGATGGCGTTGTGGACCATTTTGACGTAGTGGCCGCTGCCATGTGCGCCAAAGTACTCGTGGCCGCCCCGCGGGAGTGCCAGGGTGTCGAGCGCTGGTGTGACGAGCTGGTATGATGCTTTGTTGCCGCCGACCATCATTGAAAAGCCGTTTTTAATTCCCCAGACGCCACCACTCGTGCCGATGTCGAGAATGTGGCTGCCAGCTGCCTCCACTAAAGCTGCTCGGGCTTGGTCGCCGCGATAATCACTGTTGCCACCGTCAATAACTGTGCTGCCGGCAGGCAAGATAGTTAGCCAGTCTTTTATCTCGGCTTCAATGACATCTGCCGGAATCATCACCCACAGGACAACCGGTTCGCCGTTAAAGGCCGCAACGACGGCTGGTTTGTCGTAGGCTGGGGTTGCGCCAAAGCTGACAGCGGTGTCGACAGCAGGGGCGCTGCGGTTATGAGCGACGACGTCGTGGCCGTTTTCAACGAGTTTTTGAGTAATTTGGCTGCCCATGCGGCCGAGGCCGGAAATAGCGATTTTCATGATATATTCTCCTGATTGATAGTTGTATAAAGGGTGCTGTCTGGAACGGTCGTGAGAATCTGCGCCGGCGTGTCATCGAGCGCACCATGACCTGCGAGCAGCTCGCGAATAATCGCCGCTTTGTCGTCGCCCGAGGCTTGGATGACAACCTCGTCGAGGCGCTTGATCACTGGGAAGGTGATAGTCAGGCGTTCGAAATCATCACCAGTGAAGGCTGCGATAGCCCGTGTGGCCGCCGTTGCGCTAGTGTGCGGTTTAATGCCGGCGGTATGACCGTCGGCGCCGATGCCAAAGATCCCAATGGCGAAATCGGTCGTGTCGAGTGTTCGTGTCAGCCAGAGGCCCCACGCTGCAGCAGTCGAAGCTATATCACCGCCGCTGAGTGGACGATAGAGGGTGGCGCCAGGTGCTGAAAAGCCCGCATCCATAATTTGCTGCCAATTTTCGTCGGGATGGCCGAGGGGTCCGTAGCGTTCATCAGTCATAGTGACGGAGAGATTAGTGAAATCGGTGTCTGCCAGGCGCTCGCTCGCGGCAATAGCAATGGCTGTGCCAGAACCGCCCGATAGGAGCCATAGAACGCGTTCTCCGTTGGCGAGATGGTGTTTGATGGCAGCCGCGATATGATTGGCCGCTTCGATAACCGGCTGATGGGTCTGAATATACTTCATGAATGTCTCCTTTACTATATTAAGTATAGCATTAAAAGCCGTCGCAGTACTAAATTGCACTTCCTTGCTGGGTACGCGGAGGCGAGCCTGTCTCGTATCCTTACCTCGTCATGGTATACTATATACCGATGAATACAATTTCTCTACTCCTCCAAACAATCATTCACGACCTCTTTGATGTGGAGCAAACCGTTCGGTTATCGCGGCCTGATGTGCAATTTGGCGACTATGCGACGAACGTGGCGATGCAACTGGCGAAGCCACTGGGTAAGAATCCACGTGAGATTGCCGAGCAATTAGCTGAAAAACTGCGCGAAAGTGGTGCTTTCACAGACGTCACTATCGCTGGTCCTGGGTTTATTAATCTGCGGGTGGCGGCTAAGAATCTAGCAGCGCAGTTGCAGGCTGATTGGACTGCTAGCTACGGTGAAACGACTGATGGTGCCGGCAAGACTGTCGTGGTGGAATATCCGAGTCAGAACATGGCCAAGCCGTATAGTATTGGACATTTACGTACGGGCAATCAGGGGTGGGCCGTGAAACGCTTGATGGAAGCCACCGGGTGGACGGTGATTACCGATAATCACCTTGGGGATTATGGCGCTCCGTTTGGTACCTGGGTCGTTGGTTTTTTGAAGTTTAGTAGCGACGAGCAATTGGCCGAGGGTGGTGTCTATGAGCTGGGTCGCGTCTATATTGCGACCAAAAAAGCGTTGAAGGACGAAAAAGAACAGGGTAGCCACGAACTAGCTGACCAAGTGCAGGACTGGTTATTGCGACTTGAACGGGGCGACGAACAGGCAGTCGACTATAGTCGTCGCTTTAATGAAATCAGCCTCAAGCACATCCACGACATTATGAATCGGTTGAAAATTACAACCGATCACGAACTAGGCGAGGCCTTTTTTGCACCGAAGGGCAAAGATGCAGTGAAGAAGCTGCTTGAGACCGGTGTCGCGACGCAAAACGATGACGGCTCAATTATCGTATCTCTCGAAGAATATGGCTTTGACGTACCGCTACTGGTGCAGAAGTCAAATGGCGCGGCGCTGTATGCGACCACAGATCTCGCGACGATTCTCTATCGAGAAGAAACCTGGCACCCCGACAAGGTAATTTATGCCGTTGGCATGGAACAGCAATTCTACTTTACGCAGCTGTTTGCGATGGCCAAAAAACTAGGCATCACTACTGAACTAGTGCATTTATGGTTTGGCATGATTGACCAAATAAATGAAGATGGCACGCGTGAAAAAATGAGCAGCCGCAAAGGTGTCGTCCTGATGGAAGAGTTGCTCGATACGGCTGAGCAAAAAGCCCGCGAGGTCGTGGCTGGTCGTGACGTGAGCGAAGATGACATTAAGAAGATTGCACTCGGCGCGATAAAGTTTAGTGATTTTACGGCTGATCGCCGCACAAACATTTTATTCGATTGGGATACTATCTTTGCGTTAACTGGTTTCAGTGGGCCGTATATTCAGTATGCCAGCGTGCGGGTGAATAAGTTACTCGCAGATACTGCCAATGTTGATAGCGCTTATTCAGATAGTTATGACTATGAAGCTGAAAAAGCAGTGTTCGCAAAACTCCTTGAATACCCACAGGTGGTGACGCTAGCGGCGCGCGATCTGGAGCCGCACAAAGTGGCCACCTACTTATATGAACTGGCCCGCGAAATGAATCGTTACTATGAAACCACGCGCGTCAGCGACGCTGAACCTCTAGAGAAAACGGCGCGTCGTGACGTACTCAGTAAAGTGAGTCAGGTATTTACGCACGGTCTCGGCTTGCTTGGTATTGAAATACCATCGCAAATGTAGTTTAATATTCACTGCAGTTCTTGAGAGCCGGGGTACGCCTCGGTTTTTGATTGGAGCTGCATCATTACACTAGGGGGCACTACTTTGACCATAAAGGTTGATGACGAGTTGACGGCGCACGAAATTGCCATAGTTGTTCTTGTGGCCTTGCAGGCGCGCGTGCGGGGTGGGGCATCTATGACGCTCGCCGTGGGAAATCTGTCAGATTTTGTGGCAGTGCTGGGGCTGGAATCGTTCGAGGACGAGGGTATTGCGCGTGCGCTCGATGAGATGTACGAGGACGGCCTGATTGACACCGAGTTCCATGAACAGCCGGAGGACAGTGCCAACAGGGATGACCATCCGTTTATGGTCAAGCTGATATGTAAGCCGTAACTCACCAGGTGGCAGCGCGTCGAATTGACTGCGCTGCCACCTCGGTAGAAGCCTCCTAGTGTAAAATTCTCTATTAGTGCTATAATCTCCCTATCAATTAAGGGAGATTTTTTTATGGCAGATAAGAAGCCAGTAAAAAAGGTAACGACAAGAAAAGCTGCAGCAAAACCTGCTACCAAGAAGGCAACAGTCGTATCTCGAGTGCAGCAAAGTTCCGCCGCTATTAAGGGTCGAGGTGGAGGTTTTATTATCTTCATTCGCGAACAGGGTGTCATTGGTTTGGCTGTCGGTCTTGCAATTGGTACTGCAGCTGGTGCCGCGGTCAAGGTAATTGTCGACCAGCTGGTTGCACCAGTCGTTGCGCTCATGACACAAGGTGTCGATCTCAATAGCTTGAAATGGGTGATTATTGGAAAAACCGCGCATAAGCCCGAAGTGGCTATTGGGTGGGGCATGATTATCTCGGCTCTTATTACTTTGATTGCGACAGCACTCGTTGTGTACTGGGCTATCCATCTGGCAAAGCTTGATCGTCTGGACAAGAAAAAAGAAGCCTAGATAGTTCATTTCTGCAGAAAACCACCTCTACACTGGAGGTGGTTTTTATATAGGCGTATAATAGAGGTATGAATATGCGCGACAAAACCGAAAGTGAATGGGAAGACGAGCTAACACCCGAGCAGTATCATATTCTGCGTGAGAAGGGGACTGAACTACCCTTTAGCGGCGAATACGACAGCGTATTTGATGTCGGCATCTATAGCTGTGCAGCCTGCGGCACGAAGTTATTTGATAGCGAAACCAAGTTTGACGCCGAATGTGGTTGGCCAAGTTTTTATGATGCTATTCCCGGTATGGTCGAACTACACGAAGACGATAGCCTCGGTGCCGTCCGCACCGAAGTCACCTGCGCCACCTGCGGCGGCTACCTCGGCCATGTCTTTGAAGGCGAAGGCCTCGATGTGCCGACCGATCAGCGCTACTGTATTAACTCACTGAGTTTACAGTTTACGCCCGACGTATAAGGATTACGTCTCAATAATATGCTTGGCCGCCAGGTCGCCAGCACGCAAATGGGCGACATAGGTTGGTTCTGCGATAGTTTCGAAGTAGTGCGTGATTTGTTCAGCGGATTGCTGTTTGCGTGTTTTGTCACGGGCGATTCGACGCGCTAAGCGTGTTTCAGGCGAGGCATAGACGGACGCCGTCATGTCACTGAGCTTTGTGATAGTGGGGTGATTAGCGACAATACCTTCGACAAAAATGAATCGCGCGGGCATGGTTGTGATTGTTTCGGAGAGTGGCTCGCTGACGAGTATGTCATAGCGGGGCATATCGATTGAGTTGCCATTCTTTAGAGTGGTGAGATGCATCGCCAGTTTTGCCAGATCGACCGCGAAAGGGTGGTCGAAGTTTTCTCGAAGATATAGTGGTGTGCCGAGCTCCTGCAGGCGGGCCTTACCTTTGTAGTAGTGGTCAGTACTGATACATAGTGCGCTGCTGTCATAGTATGTAGCGATGTGATCAAGTATCCGGCTTTTCCCGCTGGCGGTCGGGCCGCCGAGGGTGATGATGATTGGTTCGAGGCGTCGCTGCTTTTGACGCTGGACGGCCAGAGTAGCGATGTCATCGCAGAGTTCGGCCAGAGAGGAGCGGCGATGGGCGGGGAGATATTCAGTCATAATGAGACTGCCTTGCATCAGACAAGCGGCCGGGTAAGGTAGTCAAGAACTATGTCGGTATGTTTGAGGGTGGCGGTATCTTCGGGGTTGCCGCTATAGGAAGGTGGATGGGCGATACTGAGGCAGCCGAGAGCGCGGGCGGTGCGTTTGGTGGAGGCGAGGGCTTCGTCTGGACTGACGGGCGAAGCGTCGCGGCGCCAGAGGTAGGTGGCATGGCCATATTCGGGGTGTTCGGCGATGCGCCAGTCTGGTTCGTTGGTCTGGCTTTCGTAGCCGGTGAGACAGAAGTACTTGTCCATAGTGCCAGTGCTCGAGATAGTGATTTTGGCGTCTGGATCGAGCGCATCGCGGACAGTGCGTAGCCATGTGAGAGTATCGCGCTGTGCTGGACTGAGGCTTTCGGCGCGCGGCTCAGTAGCGGTGTGTGGTGATAATAGTTCGCGGAGGCGAGAGTCCGTAAGGGGGAGTGTGGCGGTTGCCGCTTCGTAGACATCAGGATGAGCCACTGCGACGGTTGGATTCTCGAGCTCAATAAAACTGGCATTGGCCACTTGCTTCATCATAGTCATGTAGTATTGACGGTTGCGCTCGGCGAGTGGCCGAAGGTTATCACGATGATCGTAGTATGTAGTGTGTTCCATGTGGCTCCTTTTTCTTACCGTTTCGTCCTTTTGGACTCATCAGCACAGCAGGTTAGCTGTGGACGGTGATGCCCGTAGCGGAGCCTAGTAGGCTCAACGCTCCGGGCATAGATTAGCGCGCCGACAGGCCTCCGAAAAGCTTGCGGGTGAGGCCGAACGGGCTGAAGCTTGCGAGTGCGACCTCGCGTCGTGAGTGGGCCTCAAACATCCCGAGCGACCGCAGCATTTTCCGTTCGAGTCGTTCGAAGCTGCCATCCTCAAGCATTTGTGGTCGATTGAAGGCGACCTTCACGAGAGTAAGGCGTACTACGAGGCGAGCCTCGTAGCTTGGCGCGGCCGGCATGTTTGTCGCAATGCGGAGTGTTGAAATGAGGACGGTGAGGAAGGCGGCAATCTTGTACATGGGTGCTCCTAGTGTAGGTGTGTGATAGCTAGATCGGGCCTTGCCCTATGCGACTCTATTTCAGCAGTCGTGCGCTGTGTTGAGGTGCTGCCGATGGGTTATTGCTCGTCGGCTATATTTACTTTACTATAAATAAGAAATATTATAAGATATCTTGTTATTGACTCAATTCTATATTGACTTAAAGTATATAACAGTATAAATTGAAGGCAATGCATAATATACAATATTCGATACTTACCTTATTATTAACACACGAGATTCGACGTTTTTCAGAGCTGAAGCCGAAGCATGTCGAAAGTAATCTATTCCAATATCATCTCAAGCACCTGATCAAGGAGAGGTATGTTGAGAAGGTGACAGGCGGCTATACGTTATCAACGTATGGTCTCTACTATGCCGACCGACACAGTAGCTCACTAAAAACGGAGCGTCCACAGCCAAAAATCATTAGCGTCATTGTCATTTCGAATGATGTCGGACAGGTACTAGTGTTACCGAAACTCAAGCAGCCGTTCATCAATACCTACCATTTACCAGCAGGTAAGATACACGAGGGTGAGTCGGCTACGGAAGCTGCTGCGAGGGAGTTGACTGAAAAGACTGGACTTGTGGACGTTGATCTGCACTATCAAGCAACGGTACATAGTTCAATTCGTTACGGTGACTCAACGATATCGGAGTATTATGGAACGGTTTTTACAGGTGTGTATAACGGTAATGTGACGGGATGTCTGTGGCAGGATCCTGCAGGCGTGGCTGTTGCACTAACGCCAAGTGTTGAGGAGTTGTTAGCTGTAGCGGGCGATGCGACCACCGCATTACATGAGTGGACGATTGATGCGACACCGTGGCTCACTGGTGACCGCTTGCAGTAAACTTGTTGCATTCTTTTAAATTCAGCTAGCGCGTACCTAGGTTATTCTCGACACGCGGCAGACACAGCTCGGGGTAGTGGTGTATTTTACGAGTCGTCCATTGGTCAAGTATATAGCTTATTATAAAATACACTATCTCAATGCCTATCTGTCATATTATTTAACGGCAATACAGAATTGAGTCAACTACAAACTATCTAACAATATCTTGATTATCATGTAAAGTAATGGATAACCGAAGGCGACAGGCCAACGGCGCACCTAAATAGTTAGTATATTGAAGCATTCGCCTTGGTGTAGAAGTGTTATTTCTACACCAAGGCGAGTGCTTGAACGGCAGGCCTCGACGTATGGCTGGAAATTCCAGTCCATAAATACCGGGGCGGTGCCTCGGAGAGGAAGTGACAAGATGGAAGGATGCGATTTTCTCGAGGCCTTTGATAAGGGGCTCATTAATCGTTCAGGCTATCTCTATGGTGCGGTCGGGGGGCTATTGCTCCACAAGCGCGCGTGGGACTGGCATGGGGATATCTTCCAGAAGCATACGATGCAAGTTGCCGATGCGACAATTGTGTTGTGTGTTCTTGAAAGTAGCCGTGATAAATTTGTCCTAAATCGAGGCGACCGGGATGCGGGAAGAGTCTCTTTGAGGGTCGACGTTACGGAACGTGGTGACGTTAGTCGATATCGCGTTGATGTCGACACTTTCAATCTGCGGTTGGAGTACTGGAATGCTGATAGCGACACGGTGAGCGAGGCCGAGAGGCAGACGGTGAAGGCATTGCTTTTTTCTTTGCTTGAACAAGGCCTCGCCCGATACATTGATGAGGAGATTGAACGTAATCGTCAGTTTTACCTCCAGTGCGAGATTGACCGCTTGCAGCGATTGAAGTCTCGAGACTAGCAATACAACAATGTCGAGCGTTACGACGGCTAAACACCTGGGCAATTGATGCTTCGCCCGAAAGCGGGATATCCCGCAGCAGCATCGGAATCTCTTTCGTAGTGCTTAAGTCGAGTAGTAATTACTCCTTACCTCTACGAGGGAAATCTGTCCGCGAGTGAATACTCGCGCTGATGAGTCCAAAAGGACGA
>DHJF01000045.1:0-15457 GCA_002404195.1 Candidatus Saccharibacteria bacterium UBA4727
AGGATCAAACTCTCCATAAAAATAATGTAACAGCCTAAGCCATTACATCAACATAAAATATAAACTGACGATGATATTGCACAACTAAATTGTTAACGTTCGATTTATCTTAATCATCTGTTAGCTCCACGCTTGTGTATCGCACTGTTGGCGACCAGACTGTGTATTAGCATAGCGCACAATCAGGACTATCGTCAAGGGTTATTTCTGATTATCTTGTTGCTAAAAAGACAACGAGACCAATTGCCCCACCTAAAACAGCTCCAGCAAGCACCTCTAATGGGGTATGCCCCTTAGCGGCCCGTGGCAGTGGAATGTCACTTTTAACCTCTTTAATCAGCTGTTGAAGTGCCTTACCTTGCTCGCCCGATGAGCGACGAACCATCATAGCGTCATACATAACAATCGCCGCAAATAGTGCCGTCAGGCCAAAGAGGCCGGACTCAAGACCGTCCTTCAGTCCGGTGACCATCGCCAGCGCTGCCACCGTCGTACTGTGTGCGCTCGGCATATTGCCCGACAGATATAACTGGCGCAGATGATCAAAGTGGCGGGTTTTCACCGCCACAATAATATATTTCACGCCCTGCGCTATCAACCAACCTGCGATGATGGCGATAAAGTAAGGCGAAAGCTGCAGCATAAATGCTACGCTTCCGCCTCTTCATCAGGCGCCTGCTCTGGCATCAGGCCGATTGAAGCCACGGCATCAATCTCACCCAGACGCATCACACGCACACCTTGTGTCGTACGGCCAAGCGTTGGAATATCTTTGAGACCAACACGGATCGTCTGACCCTTATCTGAAATCATGAGGACCTCAGCGGTATCCTTATCAAGTGTCCGGACGCTAATAATCGGACCGGTCTTGGCCGTCACAACGGCAGCTTTAATACCAACACCGCCACGTTTATGACTTGGGAAGTTAGCAACTTTAGTAATTTTGCCGTACCCTTTTTCACTGATTACCAATAGGCGCTGCGCGTCGTCGTCGACAACATCCATACCAACCACACGGTCGTTTGGTCGCAGACGAACCCCACGAACACCACGAGCGGCGCGACCCATTGGGCGAGCATCAGTTTCGTTAAAGCGAACTGCTTGACCAGCAGAGGTCGACACAATGACATCGTTCTCACCTGTCGTCTTTTTAATCCAGCGTAGTTCGTCGCCATCATCTAACTTAATGGCAATCAAGCCGTTCGTTCGGATGTTTGCGTAATCCTTGAGTGGCGTCTTCTTAATAGTACCTTTGGTGGTTGCCATAAACAGGTAGCCGTCATCTTTCGCGTCTTTTTCGTGACGAATAATAGAGGTAATCTTCTCTTCTGGTTGCAATTGCAGCAAGTTAACTGCCGCTACACCCTTAGCCGCCAGGCTGGCTGCCGGCACTTCGTAGGCCTTCAAGCGGAAGATGCGACCCTTGTTGGTAAAGAAGAGTAAGTAATCATGCGTGCTGGCTGGCACGAGCTGATCAATCACGTCTTCTTCTTTAGTGGTCATGCCACGCTTGCCCTTGCCGCCACGGTTTTGTCGGCGATATTCACTGACAAGTGTTCGTTTAATGTAGTTCTCGGTCGTCAGCAGGATCACTGATTCTTCTTCCGGAATGAGCTCTTCATCGCTAAACTTACCGAGTTCATGATTGATCATCTGAGAACGACGGTCATCGCCGTACTTCTCTTTCATTTCCAGCAGCTCATCTTTGATGATGCGCAGAATCTCAGTTTCGCTCGCCAGAATAGCTTCGAGTTGTTCGATCAACTCCAGCAACGCCTTCAATTCTTCTTCAATTTTATCGCGCTCCAGGCCGGTCAGACGACGGAGCTGCATAGCAAGGATTGCCTGGGCTTGAATTTCCGACAAACCAAACTTTGCCATCAAGCCGACTTGGGCTTCTTCGCTGGTTTTACTGGCACGAATCAGCTTAATCACCTCGTCGATGTGATCAAGGGCAATTTTGTAACCTTCCAAAATATGAGCGCGCGCTTTGGCGGCTTTGAGTTCAAACTCAGTGCGGCGACGCACCACAATCCGACGGTGCTTCACAAACTCATCAAGAATCTCACGGAGACCCAAGACTTTTGGTTGAATACCGTCTATGAGGGCCAGCATATTAAAGTGGAAACTGGTCTGTAATGCTGTCAGCTTGAATAGTTGGTTGAGGACCTTCTTTGGATAGGCATCTTTCTTGAGCTCAATCACCACGCGAACTTTACCGCGGGCACTTTCATCACGTAAATCACTAATAAGAATTTTCTTATCTTTGTGAAGTTCGGCAATTTTCTCAATAAGTGTTGCTTTATTTACACCATACGGCATTTCGGTCACCACAATCTGTGAGCGGCCTTTTTTCGTCTCTTCAATCGCAGCAACCGCCCGAATCATGACACTGCCGCGGCCAGTCTGATAGGCCTGTCGCATTGGACTACCGCCATAGACGATTGCACCGGTAGGAAAATCCGGGCCTTTGACGTATTTCAACAGGTCTTCTATTGTCGTTGTTTCAGGATTATCAATCAGATGAACCGTCGCATCAACCAATTCAGTGAGGTTGTGTGGTGGAATGTTTGTCGCCATACCAACCGCAATACCAACCTGGCCATTGAGGAGCAGGTTTGGTAGCTTAGCCGGTAGAACGCTGGGCTCTTGCTCGCTACCGTCGTAGTTAGGGCGAAAATCAACTGTATCTTTATCCAGGTCAGTCAGTAGTTCATTGCCAGCGCGACCTAGGCGCGCTTCGGTGTAACGACTGGCCGCTGGTGGATCACCGTCCATTGAACCAAAGTTACCCTGACCATTTACGAGTGGATAGCGCATTACCCAGTCTTGAGCGAGACGCACCATCGAAAAGTAAATCGACGAGTCACCATGCGGGTGATATTTACCCATCACATCACCGACGATGCGAGCGCTTTTGAGAAAGCGGCCACCTGGGCGCAGGTTTTGCTCACCCATGCTGTAGAGAATACGGCGGTGGACCGGCTTCATGCCATCGCGCACATCTGGCAACGCACGGTCGATAATGACACTCATTGAATATTTCAGGAAACTATCTTCCATGACACTCTCAACGGTGAGGTGTTCAACCAGGCGCGAGTGGGTTTGCGGTACCAAGATTTCTTCTTCCATTGATATGTTTTCTACATCGTCAATCATTTCGTCATCCATATTATACGTCCAAATCCTCTATACTTAGTGACTTCGCACGGCTCTGAATAAAGGCCTTGCGCAGATCAACTTGGTCACCCATTAACTTTGTAAAAATTGCATCACTTCTTTCGGCATCTTCTACCTTTACCTGAATCAATACGCGATTTTCAGGGTTCATTGTGGTGTCCCAGAGCTGTTCAGCGTCCATTTCGCCCAGACCCTTGTAGCGCTGCAGGAGTGTGATACCGGCTTGCTTGTTCAGGTCGGCGGTTTCATCAATCACCGTCCCGCGAGCCTTGCGTTCAGCAATCAGCTGCGCCAAAATATCATCGCGCTCTTCGTCGCTGTAGGCGTAGTGCTTCTTTGTCCCCTGACGAAGCAAAAAGAGCGGTGGCTTTGCTAGGTAGACATAGCCGCCATCAATCACCTCTTGCATGTAGCGGAACAGGAACGTCAATAGCAGCGTTGAGATGTGGCTACCATCGACATCGGCATCGGTCATGATAATGATACGGTGGTAACGGAGACCACTAATATCAAATTGATCACTAATCCCCACACCCATAGCCTTAATCAGGCTAACAATTTCATTGTTATTCAGCATACGGTCAAGACGCGCACGTTCAACGTTGAGTACCTTACCACGTAGCGGCAAAATTGCCTGCGTCCGACTATCGCGACCAGATTTAGCTGATCCACCAGCCGAGTCTCCCTCAACGATGTAGAGTTCAGATTCAGACGGGTCTTTGCTAGAACAATCCGACAGCTTACCTGGCAAACTAAGGCCATCGAGGGCGCCCTTGCGGATGACGTTATCGCGGGCAGCACGAGCCGCCTTGCGCGCACGAGCCGCGAGGAGTGCCTTACCGACGATACCTTTTGCGACACTTGGGTTTTCTTCAAGATAGTAACTAAAATACTCGTTCATCACTTGTTCGACGTAGCGTCGGACTTCTGGATTACCAAGCTTATTCTTGGTCTGACCTTCAAACTGAGGATCCGGTAGCTTCACCAGAATGATTGCGGTGAGGCCTTCGCGGATGTCGTCACCAGTCAGGTTGTCTTCTTTTTCTTTCAGCAGGCCACTCTTGCGAGCGTACTCGTTAATCACACGAGTCAGGGCTGAACGAAATCCAACCAAATGCGTACCGCCGTCTGGCGTCAGGACGTTATTGGCAAACGGTTTCACCGTCTCGACGAAGGTATCGTTGTACTGGACAGCGACTTCCACCATCGAATCTTCAACCTGGCGCTCAACGTAGAAAATATTATCACTAATGACGTCTTTACCGATGTTCAGTTGCTTCACATAACTCTGAATACCGCCCTCGAAGTAAAAGGCTTCACGCTGCTTGGTGCGCTCGTCGCGGACTAAGACATAGATACCTTTTGTCAGGTATGCTTGGTGTCGTAAATAGTTAACAACCCATTTGTAATCGAACTCAATTGATTCTTTAAAAATAGTGCCGTCTGGATAAAAGGTGATGCTCGTGCCTTGCGGACGCTTGGTTTTACCCAACTTCTGCAATTCACCCTTCGTGACACCACGTTCGAATTCAATCTTGTATAGCTCCCCGTCCTTGACGACTTCAGCAAAGAAGTGAGTCGACAGGGCGTTAACTACGCTTGAGCCCACACCGTGCAGACCTGATGAGACTTTATAGCCACCGCCGCCAAACTTACCACCGGCGTGCAGGATGGTCAGGACTGTTTCAAGTGTGCTTTTACCCGTCTTCGGGTGTTTATCAATAGGAATACCACGGCCATTATCCTCAACACGAACACCACCATCGTCTAAGATGGTAACGCTTACTTTTGTTGCGTAGCCAGCAATGGCCTCATCGATTGAGTTGTCGGCAATCTCTTTAATAAGATGGTGCAGCCCCTCGTAGCCAGTACTACCGATATACATGCCCGGTCGCTTACGAACAGGATCAAGCCCTTCTAGAACTTGAATTTGAGCCCCCGTATACGAGCCATCATCTACTTTTTGTTTAGTCATATTACCCTCACTCTTCAGACGTTTCAGCTATTTACATTTCCTTCATTATACAGAACAATTTGTGTTCACTCAAGCTCTTGTGTGAACATATTTCTTATGCTAATCTATTCCATAAGAGGTGACATGATAAACAAAAAAATAAAAAGGCTCAAAAATGTTTAGAAAGTTAGTATCGAATCTCGCATTCAGTCCAGCGCTCGTTGGGCAGCTTGGTTTTTATGCAAAACGTCTACGCAAAGAAGAAGCGACACGTCGTATTGGACTTGTCTTCGTCGCCCTTGCCCTCATCGTGCAATCATTTGCGGTTTTTACACCACCTGAATCAGCCAACGCGGCTGACGCCGATAACATTATCTATAGTGGTATCCGTGATAAAGCCGAGCTCCTCGCTGTCTACGACCGTGGCGTCGATAGCGCTGGTCGCAATGATATCCAACAAATTTATGCTCAATTTGGCGTAACGAGAGACGACCTCGCCAATACACAACCCGGCACGTATTATACAGGTGATTTCAGCAACCAGATAAAGACCTTGGGGCGCAATGACTGGGGCGTTTCTAGCCGTACGCTCGTACCAGTTGCCGGAACAAATACCAGTGTCTACACCGGTAGCTTTACTGAGACCTACGGCAAGAGCTGGCCAATGAAGGCCCTCATCGGTCACCGTGCCGTTGATGGGGCTTGGTTCGCTATCACCCTGTCCTGCGGTAACCTTGTCTACGTTGTCCCCCCGCCCCCTGTCAAACATCCAGCCGCCGTCTGTTCAGCGCTGAGTGTCACACCAATCACCCGTACCGATATTCAGCTCGATGCAACAGCCAGTGCGACGGACGGTGCGACCATCTCAAGCTACACCTACCTCATTAAAGATAGTACGGGCGCAGTCACCTCAAGTAAGACAGTCGCCAGCACTGCGACAACTTCCTCCCTACGAATGACCGTACCAAAAGATGGCAACTACAGTGCCCAGGTGACTGTCGCGACGAGCCTTGGTGACCAGACCGATGCGAACTGCGCTAAAAGCTTCACCGTTTCACCCGAAGCGCGCTGCCTACTCAACAATGCCCTCGTGGAAAGTAGTCCTGATTGTAAAGCCTGCCTTGATGACGCCAAGGTTTGGTATAAAGATACGACCTGTAAACCAAGTTTCGAGCTGAGCAAAAAGGTTCGCAACGTCACACAAGGCCTTGTTGACGCCAATAACACAACCGCTCGACCCGGCGATCAACTCGAGTACACCCTGACCGTTAAAAATGTCGGTAAAGATCAAGGTGACTACACAATGACCGACAACGCAGCTGACATTCTCCAATACGCCGAGCTGGTTGACATAGGAGACGGTCACCTCGCGACGCCGCCGACCAGCCCAGATGCCACCCTCGTACCGACGACCATCGCCTGGCCTACCTTCGGCACTATGAAGCCGGGCAGTATTATTCAGCGCACCTTACTGATTAAAATCAAAACCACTATTCCAGCAACTCCTATGAACGTCTCAAATAGACAATCGTACGACTGCCGTATCACGAATACGTTCGGCAACACCATTAATGTCGGCGTTGATTGTCCTCCGGAAAAGGTTGTTGAGCAAGTTGCAACACAATTGCCCCACACCGGTCCAACCGAGAATATAATCTTCTCAGGTATCGTCCTCGCCGTCGTTGTCTACTTCTACGCACGCTCTCGTCAGACATCACAAGAGATTCGCCTGATTCGTCGCGACTTTAATGCTGGAACCATTTAATAACAAAGAGAATAATCATGCCTTTAAACCACGAAAAACAACCACAGAACCCCGAGAACAATAACGAAGCTCTTCACCAACTCGGTCAAGAACAAGCCGAGCGCTTACGTGCCCATTATGAGCAGATTGGTGAGAAGTCACCCGAACGCGAAACGTCGAGCGAAACCGCTAAAAACGAGGCACTTGAAGCCGCTGTCAGTCATGAGAAACCGGCACACGAAGAACGTAATACCCCTTCGCCTGCTGTGCGCCGCGGTTCAATCAAGAGCGAGCGTGCGGCCAGCTATAAGCGCACGATGACGCAGATTCAGTCGGAAATGTCCGCCCCGAGCCGTGCCTTCAGTAAGGTCATCCACAATAAAGCCGTTGAAAAAACCAGCGAAGTCGCCGGCGCCACCATTGCCCGCCCCAACGCTATTTTGGCTGGTTCAATCTTCGCGTTTGCCTTCACTCTCGCAACCTATTTAATTGCTAAGCATTACGGCTATCCATTGTCCGGCTTCGAAACGATCGGGTCGTTTATCGTTGGCTGGATTGCTGGACTCCTCTTTGATTATTTCCGCATTATGATAACCGGCAAGCCTTCACTCTAGCCCCCCCCTCTTTCAAAAAAGCCTCACGTACTGAATGTGAGGCTTTTTCTATTGTCGTGGTCGGTTCTAGCGGAGCTTAATCGATATCTCGTCGTCTTTGTTTCCATCGTCACCACCCCTTAGATGCAGGCTGGTTGGCGCTGGTGCTACGGGCTGTATAAATGTGTCTACGGGTGCCTGCGTTGCCACAGTGGGCTCTGACGGGTTCAAGGGGGCTATTGCCGGCGGGGTTACCTGCAAGCCAGCTGGTTTTGGCATATTTACCTGCGCAGGTGGACCAAATGGCGACGGAGCAGCCGGCGCTATACCCACTGGCTTCTGCGCACCCAGCGTCTGACGCTTAGCCAACCACTCGTCCAAGAACGATGAGCCAGAAGATCCAGTGGCGGGCGCCATGCCCGTCATGCGCTCTTGTTGTAACTTCTTCAGCGCATCGGTCTTCGCCTTTTTCTCAGCGTCGGCTGCGCCCAAGCGCGTAAAGATCGCTTTTTCAACAACCGCACGCGGCTGACCATATTTCGCCGCCGAGAGACGCTTCAAGGCACTACTGAGCTGGGCGTTGCTTTGCCCCATCGGTGAGACAAACGACATACTGAACGGTGCAGATGGCACATTATTAATCATAACACTGGTAATTGACTGGTAGTTTGGCATCTTGGTCAGATCTTCGGCATCAAACGTCGGTGAAAATTTCTTCACCAGTATCTCGGCGTCAGTAATACCAATACGACCACTAATCACCGTACCGACGTTACCAATAATGGCCTCACGGATTTTATCGGTCAGCTGCGTCATGAACTGGTTACCCAGAATAAGATTCAGGCGATACTTACGCGCCTCAGACAAGATACTCTCAAAGCTTTCCGTCGCAAAGTTCTGAAACTCATCAACATACAGTGAAAAGTCAGTACGTTGATCTTCGGGCGTATCAGCTCGGCCCATCGCCGCTGCCTGAAACTTCATGACAAAGATAATACCGAGCAGTTTAGAGTTGAGCTCACCCATCTTACCCTTTGACAGGTTCACTAAGAGGATCTTTTTATTGTCCATGATATCGCGCAAATTAAAGCCGGACTTGGTCTGACCGATGATATTACGCATCGAGTCGTTACTGATAAACGGACCGAACTTACTGACCACCCAGCTGATTACCTCACCCGATTCATTCGATTTTTGAGAGTTGGGAAATTCCTTGGTCCAAAAATCAATCACCGTCTGATCGGTGACGTATTTCAATTTACTTTTCATAAAGTCTTGATCAATCAATAACTTTGGAATATCAATAAAGGTGCCGCCAGCTGGATCACTCATTAAGAGCAATGCACAGTTACGGAAGATGTGCTCCAGGCGCGGCCCGACAATACCGGTGTGGCCTGGGTCGTACAGACCGTACAGCATATTAATCGCCTCTTGTACTAAAAAGTCTTTTTGGTCAGGGTGATCGAATTCAAACATATTCAGGCCAATTGGATTGGTCATATCACCTGGGTTAAAGTAAATAACGTCTTCGACGCGCTCTTTTGGCACCTTCCCGAGCAGATTCTCAACCGAATCACCGTGCGGGTCGACAAACGCAAAACCACGGCCATCCATCATATCTTGAAAGGCGAGGTTCTCCAACAGCACCGACTTACCGGTACCGGTCTGACCGATGATATAGGTATGGCGGCGGCGGTCATTCGTGCTCAGGCGAATTGGCTTCTTACTTCCACGGAACTCGTTGTAGCCGAGCAGCACCCCTTCGTCCATCACCTGAGTCGGACCATCAACTTGCTTGGACATTTGGCGCTGCACCTGTGACGTTGGGATACTGGTTTGGTCGGGCAGGTGAAAAATCGTGGCGAGTTCAATACTATTAAGAATATTCTGCGTCACCGCTTGCGGGAAAAAACGAAAAATATAGGCCGTTACCAGTTCGTCGATATTTTTTGTCATCGCAAACTTAAAGCCGTTAAACGTTGGTGAATCAAATAGGGAAAAAGCCGCGACAACATTCTGCAGCAAAACTTGTGAGTGAGTGGCGGTATTAGATGACACGACGACGCGGACGAGCACTTCGTAGCCCGGATAACGCGTCTTTTCTTCAATCGCCTCGACAGTTTTTTGTTCAAGCGACGTCAGCTGCTTGTCTTCTGGCTTGGCGTCACCTGTTTCAGGCGGTTTCCAGAGCGCTTCCATCAAGTCTTTTGGGGCAATCATGCCGCCAAACCCGGCCTTCTTCTTGCCCTTATCCTTGGTGATTTTATTCGCCGCTTCAACTGAGTTTCGGGTCCAGCCTTCGCGCGCCGGGCGCAGCAACACTTGTATCGCGACGCCGTCTTCGCGGCCCGCCGCCGACAAGGCATTCAAAAGCGCGCGCGAAGCATCACGCTTTGATTCTTGGTAGGTTGCAATCGGATAGACAAAATCTTTCTTTAGCGTAAACTCGCCACCAATCGTCCCGCTCATTTTACCCACTTGGCTAAAAATACTATGCTCAGTCACTTCTTCAAGGCGGGCTGATGGATAGGCAGCCGCAATTGCCTGCTGGACAACATCAACCAAGACAGTCGGGACGACCGTGTAATAATGCACTAAACCCTGCCGGGCAATAATCTCGAACGACAAATGACGCTGCCCGTAAATCTTGCTCTTAAAACCCTTGGTGGCAGTACTGGCAATAATGTTATACATCACCTGCGCCTGCGACAGCACTTCTTCAGTTAAGTCACGAGCATCTCGGCTACCACCTTCAACATCATCGGTTGATGGCGGGAGATGAATGAGCATCGGTACCATCTTGAGGCCACGTTCGTAGTTTTTTGCCTCACGTAGCGTCTTACGATACTGTGAAAAAACAAAGATACCGACAGCCGAACCTAAAAAGACAATGATGAAAACGCTGATAAAAACACCCGTCATAGCCGTCATTGGCCCTCGCTACTGCGAGGTACCGAGTTCCCTTCCGTAGCGTTTACGCAAATAGTCAGCCTGAAGCTTACTCACCTCTTGTTCGCGACGATACGGGTCGTCCTTAGTCTGCGCGATAATCTTCTTGGCTTTATCAACCCATTCTTTTTCAATCAGATCTTCGTCGCTCGCCACAATCGGCATGTCATCAACAGCAGGAGCCGGCTGCGTTTGATCATTAACGACTGGGGCTGGTAAGGGAGCAACGACGGGGGCTGGTAATGTTGTAGTTGACACAACATTACCAATTGTCTCAGCTTGGCGCTCGACATTTTCACGACCAATTTCAAGCTGCCGTGCGGCCGCCTGCTCTGGTGTTTGTTCAAGATTTTGCCCATAGTTCACCTCCGACTGCGCTGGTCCAAGGTTGAGTTCAGGGCTTCTAGGTTCCATATCTGTAATTATAGCATAATCATCACGCGACAAGCAGTGTAATTTAGTTGGTTCTCTTCGCAATATAAATACAAGTAATCGTTGTAAATACAATAATTAGCATAACGTCAGATATACTCACTTTTCCAACCGATTGCATACCAACGAACATGACTGGTGCAAGCGCTAGAACTGAGGAAAAATAGTAGGCACGACCAAGAGTTAGCGGTCGAACGGGGCGGCGTGTCACCGCCTGACGCGACAGCCTCGCGAGGCCACGGCTTCCCCAGAAAAGTAAAAAAGTCAGCACACTAAGCACTGACAGATACATCAAAATAAAAACGATAAGAATTCCGAGGGGACCAATCGTTGACGGAGTCGTTGTCTGCAATAAAATAATCAGCAACATGGTTGCTGCGATGAAACTGATTGCGATAACTCTTGCCAACATATCCTTCACACTATACCACCAAATTAACATGAGAGTCTGAGTAGTAAGCACAAACGCTTAGGTAAACACTGTCCGCCTTATAAATAACTATTAGCGCGTGTACCAGTAAGCAGGCTTACTACTCGAGACGTCTACTGACCGCTCCAGGAAAACCTGAAGCATATCATTGTTTACATATCGTTCCACGATGTGTCTAGTACTGGCAGAGCTATCGATAATAGCAAGGTTTTTACTAGACACATCGGTACTTGATCGATGTAAAATACTGAGCCCTTACGGGCGGAGTATCGGCAACGCTACTATCGTCATAGAATAGTAAAAGGTGCGTGAGCAGTTGCTCAATTTCACTTGTCTTGCAGGTGATAATACTACCATTCTATGGATCGTTGTGTTGCCGACTTTCCGTCTATAGCGGCGGTTGTCTCGTTTGAATTGTTAAGGTGTTTTTTACTTTGTTTGTTTTGTTCTAAAAGCTTGTGTCTACACTATCACGATTATGCCTATCGGTCAATACTTTGCATCCAATAAACGATGTAAATATTGTATATTGACTGAATTTATTTTATTTCTCATCTGTTAAATGATGTATGTTGTTTTTATATCTACGATGTATAAAAGTCTACATTAAATAAATAACGATGAAAGTCACCTCCTACGAGTCTTGTTTCTCTCCGTACTACACGTCTAACCTTTATCTTACCTACACAACGGAACGGCGACTATACGCCAGCACCAATAGTCCACCTCCAAGAAGAGCTCGACAGTACATACCGCGCACCATACGTAAATATTAGGCATGGGAACGTATGTATCGTCCCTACATCGGCCAATAACCTCAGCAGCCTTCAGAGCCCGACATCAGCAATGCGTCAGTCCTCGGCCGAACTCCTCAACAATGCACGCCCGGCTGCAGCCCCACCTAAAGACCCCGACTCGCGAACAGCCTATAGCGCCAGCCCTGGCTCACCGAGTATGCCTAGTACGATTAACCTAGCAGAGCCGGCAACGTCAACGATTGACCTGCCGGCCGATCGTTCATTTCGGACGACACTTCCCGGACACGAACACCTGCATGCAGGTAATAATTCAACCTGAAAAATACAAGTACCCATAATTAGTAGCTCCCCGTCTAGCATAAGCACCATATATAGCTTATCCACACCCTTGTTTTATTCTGTCGACATTTTTTATAAATACTGTTGACTTAAGCGCTTTGACGTCATATTATAGGGGTAGCCACTGAATAAATAAATTATACAGCGGCCAAAAATAAACAGCATACAAAACTCCACACGAAACAACCACTACTCGCAGGTGGTTGTTTTATTTTACGGCTTATGACACGGGGATCGATCTATAAAAAACACCCTGACGGGTGTTTTTACTATTCAAAATTGGTGGAGCTGCGGGGTACTGCCCCCCGGTCCAAAAGGTAACGGATTATTCGTCTACAAGCATAGTTTGTCTTAGGTTTTTACGACCGCTCAGACTGAAAGATAAACAAAAATGTCTGATTGGTCACGTGGTAAAATTTTCTCCGCTAGCGCCACTGCGCGCTAATGGAGTAAGCGACATGAGTATAACACCACTCTCTTCTATGTCGCCTGAAGAAAATGATGACGTAGCGTATTAGGCTGCGTATGAGACAGCAAGAGGAGCTGGAGTAAATGCTTGCGCAAATACTGCAGGGATGCTCTTAACTGCCGTAGCAAGTTTGTTTGCAATTAAAAATATACGTACGTGTATGGTCGGCTTGCAAAATAATCTGTTAAGTTCCCTCTGTCGAAAGCTAATTTCAGCCCCAACATGAATACACCTAGTATACCATTATTTACAGGTAGGCACCAGTTGTGATTAACTGTAAGCGTTATGACAGCTGTAGCTAAGGTATTATCTGCCGCACCACTGGGCTCTGAAGGCCATTTAATAGAGGTGAAAAGCGATGCCACGAAGGGTTTGCCGAGCCTGCAAATCGTCGGCCTTGGCAATAAAGCAATCGACGAAGCGAAAGAACGCATCAAGAGCGCTGCTGCCAATTCCCTCCTGGAATTTCCCGCAAAACGCATTACCATCAACATGAGCTGACGAAACGCTGCCTTTGCAAGCGAGCTCGCCCTGGATAGCAGCCTACGACCCGTCAGGGGCGCTATTACGCTAGTGGAGACCGCCAAGAAAGCCAAACTAGCAACCATCTACCTACCGCCAACGACGCCCAGGCCAGCCTCGTCAGTGGCATTGATGTTATCGCAACGGCCGGCCATCACAATATTCTCTTAACGGGCCCTCTAGGGACCGGTAAAACGATGCCGGCTAAAACACTCACTTCTTTATTACCCCCGCTATCTAATGACGAACAGGTGGCTGTCACGAAGCTCCACAGCCTAGCCGGTAAACTACTCGACGACATCGTCACGGATCGACCGTTTCGCGCTCCGCATCACACCGCCGGTCGCGCCACCCTCATCGGTGGAGAGACCTACCCGAGACCTGGTGAAATCAGCCTCGCCCACCTTGGCGTGTTGTTTCTTGATGAGATTCCGGAATATCCACACAGCATTCTTGAATCACTCCGTCAACCAATCGAAGATAAGAAAATTGCCGTCAGTCGCGCCAATAGCCACGTCGAATACCCTGCTGATTTTATGTTAGTCGGCACCGTGAACCCCTGCCCTTGCGGCTATTACGGTGACGCCACCCGTGAATGTAGCTGTGCCGCGACTCAGATTATGGCCTATCAAAAGCGACTTTCCGGACCAATGCTCGATCGGATTGATTTAATCGTCAGCGTCTCACGAGTGCCCAATGACACCCTCTTAACCACGAATTTGCAGACAAATATACAACAGCTTGCAGCCAAAAGCATAATCACTATCGCCACTGAAAACAACTTGACAGATACAAGAGTAGTACGAAACACAACAATAATCTCACAAACCGCGATATTAAAACAAAGTTAGCACTCTCACCCGAAGTTCGCCAACTACTTGGCACGGCAACTGACAAACTAAACCTTAGTGCCGCAGCTATTTTAAAATCATTCGCGTAGCTCGTACCATCGCCGACTTAGAGCAAAGTGACGGTATTACCACCCAGCATATTAGCGAAGCGCTACAATATCGCCAAGTCGCTTGAATTTGAGCGCTATATCTGGTAAAATGGTCATCGAGTAACTGCTCACATATTGCAGGCTTACAAAGGAGATCAGCAATCAGTAAATCAATGCGAATCAATGAGGCAATCCGAGCGAGTGAACTACGTGTCATTGGGGCAGACGGTGAACAGCTAGGTATCATGAGCCGCAGCGATGCGCTAAAAGCCGCTGAAGAAGCTGGTGTCGACCTCGTTGAAATATCACCGAACGCCGCGCCACCTGTAGTAAAAATCATCGACTGGGGTAAATACCAGTATCAGAAGATGAAAGAGCTACAAAAAAGCAAGAAGAATAACAAGGCAAGCGAACTTAAGCAGATGCGTTTTGGACTGAAAATCGGTTCAGGCGACTTGGACATTAAGCTTCGTAAAATCCGAGAATTCCTCACAGCTGGACATAAAGTCCGTATCCAAATCTTTTATAGAGGCCGCGAGATGGCTCACAAAGAACTTGGATTTGTCATGATTGATCGGATTGTCGCTCTTTTGGAAGACGATGCAATAGTAGAGCAGAAACCTCAGATGGCTGGCCGCAATCTGAGTATAGTAGTAAGGAGTAAATAATATGCCAAAAATGAAGACCCACAAAGGTACAGCCAAGCGCATCAAGATTACCAGCACTGGTAAATTGACCCGCCGCCGCGCATTTGGTGCTCACCTGCTTTCTAAAAAGAGCAAGAGCCGCAAGCGCGCAATCAACACCACCGCCACCGTTACCGGTAGCATGGCTAAAAACGTAAGACGAGCACTAGGAGTATAGTATGCGAGTAAAACGAGGCGTCACTGCACGCGCTAAACACAAGAAGATGATTAAATTAACTAAGGGTATGCAGCATAACCGCACGCGTTCATTCCGCCTTGCCAAGCAAGCCGTTATCAAAGCGTTGACCTATGCTTACCGCGACCGTCGCAATAAAAAGCGCGATCTTCGCGGCACCTGGATTACCCGTATCAACGCAGCTGCTCGTGAAAACGGCACTACCTACGGTAAATTCATTGCTGCTCTTAAAAACGCCAAGGTTGAACTTGACCGTAAGGTTCTT
>DHJF01000045.1:15568-23702 GCA_002404195.1 Candidatus Saccharibacteria bacterium UBA4727
GAGGTGGTATTTTTAAATGGGCAGTCCGTCGATAAGCCGGGTTTTGTCGCGGACGATCATCTATCTAGCCTGGTAGTTGCCTACCAAATCAAGCGGGTATCGACCTGCGGACGAATCGCCCTTTATGCAGATCTCCTTGCAGCCGACAGGGTTTACCTTCACGCCATGTCACCATGGTATGCTGTGAGCTCTTACCTCACTCGTTTCATCTTTTCCCTTTGACAGGTAGTTTCGTTTCTGTGGCACTTTCCCTAGGGTCACCCCCGGTCGCCGTTAGCGACTGTCGTATCCTATGCTGCCCGGACTTTCCTCTTACGGCTTACGCCGCAAGCGATCGCCTAACGAACTGCTTATAATCTAGTATACCCTATTCCTGGGCATGAGCGTTAAGTATCTTATTCACCATGCCGTCCGCCAAGCGGTTAAACTCACGTTTAACGTGCGTAAATGTCACCTTATCGAACTGAGCGACTAATTCCCGGATACGCTCATGAATTGGCCAGAGCTCACGGTTTTTTATTGTATAAACGCCGTTCATTTGATTCACCACCAGCATACTATCAATCCGAAAATCAATACGCTTCACGCCCAGCTCAAGCGCTTTTTCTAATCCTAGCTGTACACCATGGTATTCAGCTTGATTATTGGTCGTAATGCCAAGATAGCTGCCACCCTCGT
Source organism: Candidatus Saccharibacteria bacterium UBA4727 (assembly GCA_002404195.1). GTDB lineage: Bacteria > Patescibacteriota > Saccharimonadia > Saccharimonadales > Saccharimonadaceae > UBA6022. Next base: position 16,247 of record DHJF01000045.1, read on the forward strand.
GAATCACCTGCTCAATTTCATCCATCACCACAAAGCCGGCAGCTGACGGTCCTGGGTTGCCCCGCGAGCCACCGTCTGAATAAATAATAATGTGCGAAGCATCTGTTGTTTTCTCATCATCATTATGTAGCAGCGTACCTGTTGTTGTCGGCATGACTGAATGTTGTAATAAATGCAATATTTGTCGTGTTGCATCTGTTAATACATCACGTTGTATATTTTGCATCGCTTCCCAATGAAAATGATCATAACTTTGACTGAGAGAAAGTTTATCTTTTGTTTGTTTTAAACCAATCACATAGACAATGCAAATATGCTGGACCTCGTGGTCATAATCACTGAACGACGTCGTGTCCGTTAGCTGAATCGTCTCGGCGACCAGTCCCGTCGCGCGCGCTACATGTCTGGCAATCGCATCCACCGGCTGTTCGTCGTCGATTGACCCACCCGGTAGCTCATATTTACCGACTACTTCAGGTCGACCGTCCGATCGCCGCAATAATAAGATCTTGCCGTTACTTCGTATAATAGCTCGGACTGAAATACGCTGCTTCACTACTATCCATACTTTCTATTTTAGAGCTGTCTTGTCATCATTCTACCATTTTCGCATCAAAAAAGTCCTAAGGAATCACTGTCGATGCTGACGTTCCCCGCGTAAATGCAAGGTGGGTATTCTCAAAACATTTCCAGGGAAATGAATCATTTGAACTCCCTATCAAATATGATATTCAGGAAAATCATATACATCTCGGCGTCCCCTAGGACACTTCTTATTATAGCACTTATGCGACACCGAAAATATGGCCGAAGACCGCAACGAAGAAGTTAATTGCCGCCAGCATGTAGGTGCCTATGAGCTTACCCCCCAGCAAAACAACGAAGAGCACTACGATCAAACCATACCGCTCAATCGTCTCCATAATCCGACGGACGAACTCTGGTGCGAGCGCGTATAAGACGCGTGAACCGTCAAGCGGCGGCAATGGCAGCATATTGAAGACAAAAAAGCCAAGGTTAACAGCGACAGTCGTCGTTAAGACGAGAGACAAAAAGCCACTCTGCGGCGTCCCGCAAAGGACAAAAATACCGAATACGACAAAGGCGATAAGAAAGTTCGTCAGCGGACCGGCAAGCGCCACCAGCGCCGCACCCCATTCATCGTATTTAACTCGATCTGGGTTAAATGGCACCGGCTTAGCGCCACCAAAAATAGGCAGTCCAGCAAGTGCCAACACAACCGGTAATATCAACGTCAAGAATGGGTCAATATGCTTGATAGGATTGAGTGTCAGGCGACCTTGCAGCTTCGCTGTGTCATCACCCAAAAAGTAGGCCATATAGCCGTGCATCGCCTCGTGAAGCGTCATAGAGGCTAAGATTACACCAATCACCACTGCAATATATTCAATATTCATCTCTTCTTAGTATACAGGAAGACGGGTGTTAGTATTCTGACTCGCTATAGTAAAATTCACGTTCAGCGAAAGTGACGCCGCTGGCAATCAGTTGCATGATATCATCAACATTCGTAAAGCGCTCACTCTGTTGTTGAAATTCAGTAGCAGTCATCCATGCATTACATCCGCCTTCGAACTCTTCCGTCAGAATCCCATTCACAGTACTCGTGTATGTGCAGAGAAACAATTTGTCTTCCAGCAGTCGCTTGGTTTGCTCATCATAGTCGCGCACATGATAGAGTAGTCGATGCTCTGGTGTACCGGTTAAACCAGTCTCCTCCAACAACTCACGCTGGGCCGTTTCGCCAACAGTCTCACCCCAACGCATCTTACCCTGAGGCAATCCCCAAAATCCAAAATAGGGATTTTTGAGTCGCTGCTGAAACAAAAATTCACGCTCCCCTGTCGGTGGAGTCCGTTCAACAATGATCACCGCTGATATTTTTGGCTGTTTTTCGATTTCGTTTTCATCAGTATCCATACGGTTAGCGTACTCTTTTCCCTTGCTGCTCAAACTGTACCGAATACCAGATTTTTCAACGTAGCCCTCGTCAACTAACTTTTTAATATGAAAATTAAAATGGTCGCTCGTCATAGCAGTTGTCTTTTGAACCTCGGCAAAACTAGCCGAGGGCGTAAACAAGAGATGTCGCAAGACGGTAATTTGGGCTGGGTGGGCATTTGGTTCGTAACTCATAGTTCCTCCTTAGTATCGCCTATATGGCGAATTACCCCAAGCATAACGAAATAAGTAGTCCGTAACTAGTAAAGCCGGCTTCACCTTGACGATTCACCCAAAAAGGGTTACACTGGTACAGATTGTAAAAAATAAGTGGAAGTAATAAATTATGACAGCACGATGTGAACTCACCGGAAAAGGCAAACAGTTTGGCCATAATGTCAGCTTCTCTTTGCGTCGCACTAAGCGCGTCTTTAAACCTAACCTACAAAAGAAGACTTTTATGGTTGATGGTCAAAAAGTAACGATGGTTCTGAGCACTCAGGCTATTCGTACGCTAAAGAAAAAAGGCATTCTAGCAAAAGCTATCTAGATATCTCTTATCTATAAAATAACCCCGCTAAATAGCGGGGTTATTTTATAGTGCAGCACTACTCACTAACTGCGAGTTACTTCAACAACAGTCAGTACTGGAGGCAAGGCTGCGCTTGATTTCACTTTATACTTAGCAACTGTTTCAACCGGTGCGCCAAGCTCTTTGACGAAGGTCTCAAGCGGGTCTTGTGAAACTTCGTACTTGAGTGCATCATCGGCATAATGAATCGGAATAACTACTTTCGGGTCAATCTGACGGAGCAGACCAACGGCACTAGTAGCGTCGAGTGTGTAACCGTTGCCGCCGATAGGGACAACCAGAATGTCAACAACACCGATGTTCTCAAGTTGCTCTTCAGTGAGCTTAATCGGTGAGATATTGCCGACAAGAACAATCCGGACATCACCAACTTCAATACGATACACTGTTGTCTGCTTTTCATCTGTCTCGGCATCAAGATGGCGCGTTGCCGCAATGCCACGAATAGAAAAATCACCAATCTCATACTCGCCAGGGCCTTCGATATTCAAAAGAGCATCCTTGTCGTTAGTCGCGAAACGAGCTTCGGTTGCCAGCTCAATAACGTCTTTGCCCGCAAGGTCATGCAGCCCAATAAGCGATAGCTTTGGATCAGCGACAAGGGTTGTCTTTTTCGTAGCAATGACAACGCCGTTGCCGCCTTTATATTCAATATCAAACATATATTCTCCTTTTACTCTGTCTTCAGTATAGTGTCGGTATCAACCAGTACGGCATGTTTACCATTTAGTATCTCTGTAATAAATTTATCACGAACACTCAAACGGTAATAGAACTCGTCATAATTGAGAATAGCATAGTTCAACTCGCGAGACTCACTCGCCTCGATTTGCTTGACGACATTCCGTAGTTTCACCGTTGGTATTTCGCCGACGAGCAACAGATCGACATCACTCGTTGAGCCCTTCACCAGTACACCAGCAAGAAGCGCCAGACGAACACCAGGTAGCTGCACGACAGCATCTTGCCAGATATGTTCATGGGGCGATTCGTGCATAGGCTCAATCGGCTCATCAGCAAAAATAGCCCGAAACGGCACATAGTAGTCATATCGTTGATTCACTTCGTAGTATAGCTTGTTATCGGCGCTGTCACTGGTGATAACACCAACTGCTTGCATATTCGCGAGTTCGCGACGGACTGAATTTATTTGTTCATCAATCAAACGAGTAATCTCGCGTACGTAAAAAGCCTTACCTGGATTGTTCAGGAAAAGGTGAAGTAATTTTACTCTCGTTTTTGAACCAAATAGTGCGTCAATCAATTTTCTACCTCGGATAACTTTCGTGTTCTTATGATATCACGCTTAGTCTCCGTTGGCGAGCCTTTGCTCCAGGCGGTCTTTCGCCTCTGCTAGCGGGAGCCACGTCGTAAACGAACTCCGTCGCATCCAGGCAAGTTGACGCTTCGCCAGTCGCCAATCAAGCGTTGCATTTTTTACCTTTATTTCAGCGAGCGTCGCCTTCCCTAACAGATAGTCGCGAACGAGCGGATAGATATTACCCGTCATGGCGGCATTATCCCAGCCATACTTTTCGCCCAATAAAGTTGCTTCATCTACAACACCATCCTCAAATAGTTGTTCAGATCGTTTAGCAATACGTTGACGTAGAATCTCTCTATCCGTTGCGATTCCCACAATAATGCTTGTGCTTATCGGTGTCATCTTCTTGAGAGGAATTCGATTGTTCTGCTCGATAGCGCGTATGACATAGCGCTTGTTCTTATCGTTTTCGGGCAACCGTATGTTGTTGTCTCTACAATAGTTGTGCAGCGCCTCAAGTGAGAAGCTTTCAAGCCAGGCTCGCTGCGTCGGGTCGGCCGCTGGGCCAAATTGATAATCGAAGACGACTGCATCGACATACAAGCCAGTCCCGCCGACTAAAAACGGAATGTGGCCACGAGCGCGAATTTCTTCTATTTTTTGCTGGGCGTACTGTTTAAAATCGGCAGCACTAAATGGCTGGCCAGGCTCAATCAAATCAAGTCCCCAGTGCGACACAAGTGCCCGCTCGGCGGCCGTTGGCTTCGCTGTGCCAATATCCATACCTTTGTAGATAGTACGCGAATCGGCACAAATAATCTCGCCCTTGTAATGAGCGGCGAGTTCGATCGCAAGGCTCGTCTTGCCACTGGCAGTGGGACCAGTGATCACAATGAGTGGTAGTTTTTCTAAAGACTCGGCTGCCATCGTCGTTCCTTAAAATCAATAACAATAAAATCATCTGTACATACCGTACCTTCAGCTTCGAGCAATTGCCGCTGTTCCTCGCGTCCACCGTGGAATCCAGAAGCGAGTCCGCCGAAGCGATTCACTAGTCGGTGCCACGGTAGCTCAGTCGGACCATGATGCGCAATACCGCCAACAATGCGCGAGGCAGCAGCGTGACCTGATAGCCCCGCCAAATCCCCATAGGTCGTTACCTGCCCACGCGGAACCTGCTTCATTAGCTCATATACCCGTTCCTTAAAATTACTATTGCCATTCATCGTAAATATACTCGATTACAGATGGCCAATCCGGACATGTTTTAATTGAAGTAGATGCCCCGTCAACAACACTCCATGCCTTTGACCCAAACAAAACTCCGTCTACGCCACACTCCGCCGCAGACACTAAATTTGAAGGATGATCATCAATCAACAATCGCGCACCCAATTCTTTGCAAATAATCCCTTTAGGTTGATACGCTCGCCCATCGTGGGGATTACCGGCAAAAATCACATCCTTAAATAAATCTGGAAGATGATGACGCAACCACAGGACTGTATTTGCTTCAAACAGCCGATTACGCGCCGTCACAAGAACAACATCAAAATCATTCTTTAGGTGAGCCAAGGCCTCTTTTGCGCCTGGCTCCGGCTGAAGCCGCAAATAATCAGCCGCCATAAAACTATCAATCATAGTATTGGTTTCGTCTTGAGTCCCACCCCATACATCCATGAAATTGTAGCTCGTAAAATCTTCCGGACTCAACGTCGTGCCTTTGTGATGATTATGATATTCCGCCATACCCGACACAAACGGAAACAGAACATCGTCTATATCGACAGCAATGACGGGGCGGATATCAGTTTTCAACATATTTTACAAAGCGAGCAGATACTCATTTAGTTGGTTGAGAGCAACTTTTTCTTCGCCAAGCTGGGTTCGAACGCTGACTTCACGCGATTCTTTATCCTGCGGACCAACAATTAGCTGCACGGGAATTTTCCAGGTTGTGGCTTCACGAATTTTCTTGCCGAGGCTTTCATTGCGATCATCACAACTATAGCGAATCTCGTTATACTTAACTGGTGTCATTAAGACAACGTTGTCGAGAACACCTTTTATCTCTGTTACATAGTCCAACACGGTGTCGTTAATCGTGAGGATACGTACTTGTTCAGGTGCGATCCAAAATGGGAACCAGCCTGCAGTGTGTTCGATAAAGACACTCAAGAATCGCTCAATCGAACCTAAGAGCGCGCAGTGAATCATGACCGGCGTCTGAGTATTGCTTTCGGTATCGGTATATTGCAAACCAAATCGCCCTGGCTGGACGAAGTCAAGCTGAGCTGTTGCCAATTGATGTTCGCGGCCGATAGCGTCAGTCGCCATGAAGTCAATTTTTGGACCATAAAAAGCGGCTTCGCCCTCTTGCTCAAAGTAATCAAGACCATTCTTAATGACCGCTGCTTTCAGTTGCGCCTGAGTTGATTCCCACAAACTCATTTCGCCAAGGTAGCCATCGCTATCGTCACGATAACTTAAGCGAACACGCAACTTCATATCGATTGTCCCGTAGAGCTCTCGTACTGATTCAAGCAGTCCATTAATCTCATTTTCAATTTGATCTTCACGACAAAAGACGTGACTGTCATCTTGGGTCAGTGACCGAACACGGTTTAGGCCACCTAACTCACCAGTTTTCTCGTCCCGATAATCAGTTGTTGTCTCCAGGTAGCGCAGCGGCATATCCTTGTAGCTACGTGCCCGGCTGGCAAAAATCTGCGTATGATGCGGACAATTCATTGGCTTAAGTGCCATCTTGTCATCTGTTTCCTGACTCGTCACCAAAAATAAATCGTCACCAAACTTTGCCCAGTGACCCGATGTCTCATACAGAGCCGTCTTCGTAATGTGCGGTGTCCAGACTTTAGTAAAACCACGCGCTTGTCGTAACTGATTTGAGTACTGCGCCATTAAGTCGCGCAGAATCGTGCCGCGTGGAGTAAAGAGCGGCAAACCAGCCCCCACTAATGGCGAGGTAGTATATAAGTCGAGTTCTTTGCCAAGCTTACGGTGGTCACGCAGCTTAGCCTGTTCGAGTCGTTCGAGATACTGATCAAGTTCCTCCTGTGTAGCAAAAGCCACGCCGTACAAACGTTGCATTTGCGGATTTTTTTCATTGCCGCGCCAGTAGGCACCGGCCACGCGCAACAACTTAAACGCACCGACATCTTTGGTATTAGCGACATGTGGACCGCGACAGAGATCAACAAAATTACCATTCTTATAGAACGAGACGCTTTCAACTGCCGCATCACCTTCAGTCGCGAGGCCAAGCTCAGCAGCATCAAGGTCTTTAGCGACCGTCGTGCCGGAACGCTTCAAATCATTCAGCAACTCTTCTTTATACGGCTGCTTGTTCTCGCGCGCCCAGTCGATTGCTTGGTTGATTGGCATCTCAAATCGCTCGAAATCATCACCGTAATCAATAATGCCTCGCATCGTCTTTTCAATTTTGGTGAAATTCGCATCGCTAATCTTGCGCTCACCCAGGTCGATGTCGTAGTAAAAGCCGTTCTCTACCACTGGTCCCACACCAAACTTCGCTTCTGGCCATAATTTCTGGACAGCTGCCGCAGTAATGTGCGCTAAGCTATGTCGCATCGCGTGTAGTTGTTCGTCGTTCATAT
>DHJF01000045.1:23905-24585 GCA_002404195.1 Candidatus Saccharibacteria bacterium UBA4727
TAGTAAATAAAAAACATGCGATAGCTGAATTCACTTTTGTAGTTAAATTCATGTATCACATGTCTCGGGCCCACTGAGCGCAGGCTGTTCCACCGAAATCTTTCGCTCTTACTGGCGCGTTACGTACGCTCCTGTCGTGCCGACGAGGCTCCACGGCTAGTTAAACCATATCATCGCTCTATTACTATTCTAAACGGTAAGAAATATATATAAAGTACGATACAATAATACTATGAGGTCTAAGTGGTTCGAATATAAAACTGAGGTTCGTGAATTACGCCGGCAAGGCGTCTCGATGAGCGTCATTGAGCAAAAGTATGGTATCCCCCGCTCAACCCTATCCGGTTGGTTCCGCGACATCAAGCTAACGGAGACGCAGCGGACAAAATTAATGAAGAATCAACAAGATGGCTGGGCAAAAGCACGTAAGGGTGCCGTCAAATGGCATAATGAGCAAAAACAAGCCCGACTCCTTCAAGCAGAACTGGAGGCATCCGAGGTACTCAACCGCATCACCGTTACCAGTGATGTACTTGATTTAGCTCTCGCAATGCTATACTTTGGCGAAGGCGCAAAGAAGAACACCACCTCAATGGGCAATAGCAACCCAGCCGTGCTACGTTTCCTGCTAGCGGTACTCTATGCAAATTATAGTGTATCGCCCGACGACATCAGATGCG
>DHJF01000007.1:0-19829 GCA_002404195.1 Candidatus Saccharibacteria bacterium UBA4727
AAGTGAAGGTGTGTTGAAGTTGGGAGGAGGTTCGCCTTAATGTGGGTAAGTACTTCCTTGAGTGTGATATGTGCGAACGAGGCACCGCCCCAGCCGTAACCGACAACGCTGACGGGCTTGTTGTTCCACTGCGCGAAGATCCAGTCGATGGCATTCTTTTGAATGGCGCTGAGCGAGTGGTTGTATTCTGGCATCAAGAAGATGACACCATCGGCTTGGTCAACGAGGTTTGTCCAGGCGGCAACGTTTTCGTTAGTTGACTTATAGTCTGGCGTAGCTGGCGTATTCTCGTCGTCAAAGAATGGCAGGTTAAGTTCTTTTAAATTAGCAACTGAGACCGTAACGTCTTCGCGTTGGTTAAGTTCGCTGGTAACGAGCGGCACAATGCTGTCTGAAACGCGGCCTTTGCGTGCGCTACCAGTAACGATAAGAATGTTTGACATGAAATAATACTCCCTTTGATTATAATAATGAGGCAACAACGCATCTAAGAGACAAAGTCAATTGTCTGCGTTACTATATAAAGTATATCACGGTTGCTATATTATGTATAGTATTTTCATAAAAAATATCTCGGCTGATTATACAGCCGAGATATTTTAAATGTAAAGTGTGCTGTTTAGGCGACGACTTCAACACCCATCGAACGAGCTGAGCCGGCGATGATTTTCACGCGGGCGTCCAAATCGTTGGCGTTCAATTGGTCTTTTTTCGCTTCAGCGATAACTTCGAGCTGCGCACGAGTAATTTGACCAACTTTTTCTGAGTGTGGTTTACCACTACCCTTTTTGATACCGATTGCTTCGCGGATCATGTCGTCAACTGGTTGACCAAGTGACTTCCATGCGAAAGTACGATCGTCAAAGACTTGCATGTGAACGATAACGTCCTTGCCCATGTCGGCCTTTGTTGCGTCGTTAAATGGATTGATGAAATCCATCATGTTTAGACCCCATTGACCGAGTGTTGAACCAACTGGAGGACCAGCCGTCGCGCGACCCGCAGGGATGCGTAGTTTTAGGTTACCGATAATTTTCTTAGCCATAATTATTTCCTTATTAGATTACTGCAGTAGTTTGAAGCATTGCAGTGCGTAACTGGTTAATTATACATTTTATTTGCCTAAACATCAAGGGGTGAATTCCTCGCCCGGGTAAGTGCCCGGGCGAGGAATGTAAGGGCACAGTCACTTCACAAGCGAGCCAGAGTTGTAGCCGACGCGTTGCCGTATCGGATCGTAACTGATAGCTCCGAGCTTTTTGAGCTCGTTCATGACTGCCTTGAACACAAGCAGCTGACGGTGGCGGTCGCCGTATCTCCCACGATCTACCTTCTTCAGAATGGCCTCTTCCGGAGAGAGTTTGCCGTAGTGCACGCCATCAGTGTGGCGTTGTAATACTCCCAGGATGGCATTCTTGGCGCTGGTTGCCTCGGGGGTATCCATGGGTCGAACGTTATACCACGGGTCCTTACTGTTGTGCGCGCGACGCTGCTTGAGCCTGCGTGCCTTAACCTTCATCGCGTACTCCTTACGTAGTGGGCGGAATCAGGGTGGGGTGTATTATAGAACAACTTTTTACCAATCGCAAGTATACGAGGATCTCTATTTAAATAGCTGGGTTAGAGCGCACGATAGAGCGTAGGATAAAATGGCCATAGGCGCGCACAAAGGCTTCTTCGGCAGACCGAGGCGGTAGGCTCTCATTATCTAGGTGCTGTCGGTTCATCATCTCCAGGCGCGCCAATAGTGACTCGTGATTATGGAGCTCTAGTCGTGAGTTATGCTCGGGGATTGGTTGTGACGGGTCGAGGTTGGTCAAATCTTTATGGTCCGGCAGTACATACGGCTGTGTATACGCTCGCTCAACCAAGAATGCCATACCGTACGCCCGACTTTCCTCATCACCCACCCACGCACAGGCTTTAGGAATAAAATCTGGTATATTTTGTTTCGTAACGATTTGGCATGCGTTGCGTTCTATCGAGAGACTATTTCGTATGCCCTTTAGAAATGTTGCATTAGGCAGCGTCAATAAGTTGCCCGTCGAGCGGTCGGGTGTCATCAGGACGCAGAGCGGCGTTTGATGCGTGCTTGGCGAGCTTTGTGGTGCATGTTGTGGCTGAAGTTGTTCGTCTGGAATCTTTTCAAGTGCCGTCATTGGTACCTCTTATAAAAAACACCTCCCGGAGGAGGTGCAATTCTATTTAAACTTTTTTCACCTGTAGCGCGTCGAGCTCGACTGGTGTGTCGCGGCCAAACATACTGACCATAACTTTAATTTTGCCTTTTTGAGCGTCAATCTCGGAGATGGCGCCGTCAAAGCCTTTGAACGGACCGTCGGTGATAGAGACAACTTCGCCTTCGGAAAATTCGATGTGGTATTTCGGATCTTCAACGCCCATGCGTTTTTTGATCTTAGCAATTTCACTATCGAACACTGGTGTTGGTTCAGTACCACTACCGACAAAACCGGTGACGCCTGGCGTGTTACGAATAATGTACCACGTTTCGTCGGTCAGTTTCATTTCAACCAAGGCGTAGCCCTGGAAGATTTTCTTGTCGACAACTTTACGTTTGCCGTTCTTGATTTCGATTTGCTTTTCTTTTGGTACCATGACGTCGAAAATTTTATCAGCCATGTCGACGGCGTTGATACGCTGACGGATGCTTTCGGCAACTTTTTCTTCGTAGCCGCTGTAGGTATGAATGGCATACCATTGGCGGGTGCTATCGTAACGATTTGTGGACATAATTTCTCCTTTAACCTAGTATCAATTGGAATAAATATTTAAATAACGCGTCAAGTAACAAAATCAATGCTGCAAAGAAGCCGGTGAAAATCAACATTGCAAGCGTTAAGCTCCAGGTTGATTTGCGGTCAGTCCAGTTGACTTGTCGTAGTTCGTACCATGAGCCGGCAAAATAACGACCAATTGCGATAAATGGTACGGCAAGGTTTTGTAAAAACGATCGCTTTACTTGCGCAGCCTCTACTTTTTTTTCTGTCTTAACGGTACTCTTTGTTGGTTTTGATGATGAATCATCGGCAGCGGTAATACGCGTCACTTTTGTGGTGCTGGTGCGTTTTGCTGCTGGTTTTTTCGCTTTTGTTGCCAATTTGGTGCTCCCCAAAATTAAAAGCCTGCTCGTAGGCAGACTGTCAAGTACTACTATAGCTGTCTACCCAACATCCGTCAAGCGTGCTACCATGGTACTACTTATGATTATTGCGGTTATTTACTTCGTAGTGCTGACGGTTGTCTTACTATTTATGACGTACGGCTTACGAAGGTCATTACGCCGTTTTACGATTCGCAAAAATTATACAGCAGCCGTGGGTGCGCCGAGCGTCAGCATTTGTATTCCCGCCCGCAATGAGACGCATGCTATGACGCAGTGTTTAGAACGAGCCCTTGCCAGCAACTACCCAAAGCTTGAAGTGATTGTCTATGATGACGGTTCGGGTGATGATACATCAATCTTAATTCGCTCATTTGCGCACGCCGGGGTTCGCTTTGTGCCAGGCGTTGCCTTGCCTGATGGTTGGGTTGGTAAAAATCATGCGTTACAGGTTTTAGCCAATGAAGCCAGCGGTACGTACGTTTTATTTATGGATGTCGACACAGCAATTCAGTCATCGACCGTCAGCCAGCTGGTGGGCTATATGATAGATGAAAAAGTGAATATGGTGTCAGTTATTCCTGGACGTTCGGGCGTGTGGCGAGCAAGCGTCTTGTTTGGCCACTTGCGCTATTTTTGGCAATTAATATTTTCACGCCCGTCCGCACCCGCTAGTTCGAGCGCACTTTGGATGATAGACCGGACAACCTTACTGCAAACGCTCGGTGGCTTCGCGCCGTACAAATCTGACGTTGCCGCGGAAGCAAGTATTGCCGCGAAATTAGGAACGCACGCCTACCATTGTTTAGTCGGCACGACGTCGCTTGGCGTGACCTATGAGAAGAAATGGTTGTCGCAGCTCGAGACAAGTCGGCGCTTATTTTACCCGATGGTCGGCGGACGCATATCGGGTGCAATTGCCGGGCTACTCTTTTTTGCTGTTTTGAATGCTCCAACGGCGATCGTTGCATACGGGATTGTAACGAGTCATTTCTTCCTCGCTGCGGTCGCTGGAGCGTACCTAGTGGCGTTTATGTGTTTGTACGGTATGTATACGAATGTCGTGTGGCAACGCGACTGGTGGCTCGGTGTGCTGTGCTGGCCGATAGTTATTGCCCAAGAGCTGATTCTTCTCATGAGTAGTACGTGGGGCTATTTGCGCCATACCGTTACTTGGAAAGGTCGTCTACTGACTGCCCCAGTGCTGCGCGCCGATCATATTAAAATTGACGAATAGAGTTCGGATCATAGCAGGGCCTTTACCCCTTGTCTACTGGTAAGTGAAAACTAAAACTGGAGCCGTAATTGAGTCGACTGGTCAGTTCAATCTTCGTGCCTAGCTTTTTCGCGAGTTTGACGGCAACGTAAAGGCCTAAGCCAGTGCCGCCGGTTTCGCGCGTGCGGTAATCTTCGGAGCGGTAGAATTTATTGAATATCTTAGACTGGTCGCTCTTGCTAATGCCGATACCGGTATCTTTGACGGTGAATGTAATGATGTCAGCCTTGCGGTGGACGGAGAGCGTCAACGTTCCCTCTTTGGTATATTTCAGGGCGTTAGTAATGAAGTTTTGCAACAACTCTTTTAAGTAGAGACGGCTCGCGGTAACGTTGCCGAGGCTGGCGTCGACATCAAGATCGAAGTGCAGTTTCTTTTTGAGGGCTTGGGGTTCGTAGGCTTTATACAGGTCGGCGATTAAATCACTGACTTTGATAGTTTCTTTCTCGTCGGCAACGCCGCGTTCGGCCCGTGAAAGCGTCGAAAGGTCGTTGACCATGCGGGATAGGTAGAGTACTTGATCATGTGCGGTCGTCATGCCGTCAACGAGAATATTACGAGCAACGTCACCACGCTCCATCATCAGCTGCACATTGCTGATCGTACCCTCGACGACGGTAATCGGCGTGCGCAGTTCGTGGCTGACGACGCTAATAAATTCGTCACGCTCCTCTTCAAGACTTTTTGCTTTTGTGACGTCGCGCAAGATAAGAATATAGCCGTCCTCCGAACTCGATTTGGTGCTTCTGCTAAAGTTGCTGCGGATTGGTGAAAAAGTCACCTCAAGCCGGAGTGTTTCGCCGGTAATCGATATCGTCAGGTCGTCGCGCACGGTGGTGCCGCGCGATTCTTTTAATATATTCATAATATCAATCTTTGCGTTCGATGTGTCTGACAATTCCAAGATATCGTTAATGTGCTGACCGTTGAGGCTGTTGTTGGTATCGAGCAAATTGAGGCTCGAGGCATTGTAAACACGAATAATACCGTCTTTGTCAGTGCTTAACACCGCGTCCGAGAGGTTGTTGACGATGGTGAGGATGCGGTCGCGTTCCAAAGCTTCTTTGGCGCGACTGCGCGATAGTTCGGCGCCGTCGCCCTCTTGCACTTGACTGATGCCGATGCCGGTCCCGCCGACGATCAAAACAGCCGTGACGACGAGTAGGTCGGTAAGAAGCGTTGAGCTGTCGCCAATATGCAGAAAAATATCAGCCAGCATTGTCGCGGTGAGCATCAAGATACTCATTCGTATGCCGGTATGTGAAAAGTAACCATATGATGCTGCGAGGAGTAAAATCCAGGCGATAATAAATGGCGTCGCAAAACCCGAGACCAGGATGATATAGAGAGCGGCAAGAATATGATAGAGAACCAGTCGAGCCGCTGATTCGAGCTTGCCGTGCGAACCAAACAGGTATTGCAACCCAGCCAGCACTACCCAAGGCCCTGCGATAGCGTAGAAGACGACGTCGCCAACGTAATGGCTGTTGTTAACGAGACCATATTGAATCAAGACACCGTACAATGTCAGAACGATAGGCACGACAAGTCCGGCGATACGGATAATCTTGCCCGTGCGTTCGTTGATCATTCCCCCACCGTTGTACATAGTACTGCTTATTATACGGCTAAACGTAAGTTTTTTAAATAGATGGCGTGTGTTTCTTTAATTCACGACGATGCTGACGATACAACGGGTCTGATTGCCCGACAAGTTGCCAAAACGCGTCAGAGTGATTCATTTGACGAGTGTGGCTGAGCTCATGGATTAATACGTAATCAATCAGTTCAAACGGCACTTTCATAAGTGCGATATTGAGGCTAATGGTACCGTTACTACTACAACTCCCCCACCGGCCACTGGCGTGCGAGAAACGAACCTTCTCGTAACTGACACCGGATTTTTGTGCCAAAAAGGCCAATCGCTTTGGTAAATAACTTTTCGCCTCAATCCTTAGGGCTTCGATGGTGCCGTCGCGGACAACCTGACTGATGGCCGGGTCGTTGAGCTCGAGGTGTTCTGGCAATGAGATGATAAGTTGCTGCCCATGACGCTTGGCGCTGGCTGTTTTTGCAGCGCTCGTACGCACGATTAGCGTATGGCTTTTACCGATTAACATCCCATCTTCATAGTGTGTGACCGGATGGCTTTCCTGCAGCATAGCGCGCAGCTCGTCGCGGGACGACTTAATAAGGCGTCGTACGACGAAGAGCGGTGCGTAGAGCGGTAGCGAGGCGCGCAAACGACCATCCGGTGCCACGCGGATCCGAACATGGGACGCTTTGGCGCTGCGACGGAGGGTTATCGTGCCAAATTCTTCGTCGATAATCGTTGACATAGACCCACCTATCTTATAGTAATAGTGTGTGTGTTGCGGTGTGGTCCAGCGGCTTCAGGACGAGCTGTTGGTAGGTCGTGTGTAGAAGCTTCTGTTCGCGGCCCTGACAGCTTTTTAAGGACAATACGTGCCTGAGTGGCATAGGTATGCTTGCCACTGATGACGATTGCGCGCTCGTTAGCGGTAGGTTCGGCAAAGTGTTTGATGGCTGCCTCGTAACTTTCGGCACTGCGTTGGGCCGGGCTACGGTTTTTATCTTTTATGACGCGCTGCTTGGCGGTGTCGAGATCAGTCTGCACCCAAACATACAGCGGTTCGTAGCTGGCACCGTGAGCGTATTTTGCAAGTTCACTTCGTTCGGTGCGGCTAGCACCCAGGCCATCGATAATGATAGATTGATGAGTTTTGAGAAGCTCACCTATTTGATACTTGGCAAGCTTGGCCGCCGCAAGATTGCTACTTGCCAGTGTCGCAATCAATTCGCTACTGACAAGAGGTGCATGAAAAGTCTCACTAAATTGCTGCGCAAAAAAACTTTTTCCACTGCCGGGTATACCCACCATGATAATCATATGTGGTGTAGCAAGACTTAACGATTTCATATATGACAGTATAACAACTTTATGCACAAATATACAGCGGTCTTGTGAATAGAAAGGAGATATCGTTATACTACTACCATATGCTTTCAAAACCGTTCTCGCACACTTCGCCATTTCGAATATTTAGTATCTCTGCTCTTTGCAGCCTTGTCGCCCTCGCGCTGGTATGGATGCTGATGGGCCCGAAGGCTGCATTTGTGGTACTTATACTCATGGTGATAGAGGTTACCTTCAGCTTTGATAACGCTATTATCAACGCCCGAGTACTTGCAACCATGAGTGATTTTTGGCAACGCATGTTTATGAGCGTCGGGATTATTATCGCGGTGTTTGGTATGCGCATTATCTTTCCGATTATTATCGTGATGGCCAGCGCCCATCTTTCGTGGTCGCGCGTGATTGATTTAGCGCTTCACCATCAGGAGGAATATGCACGTGTCCTGGTCGGTGCGCATCCGAGCATTGCTGCGTTTGGCGGTATGTTTTTATTGATGCTGTGTTTGCATTTTATGTTCGATCACACACGAACAGTCCAGTGGATTCAGGCGATCGAGCGACCGTTGCAGCGAATTGGCAGCGCATGGCTACCGGCTTTCGTGAGTGCTGTTGTTCTTATGACGGTTGTGCTGCTGCCGGCGAACCATCACCCGCTGCAAACATTGGTCGCCGGGTGTATTGGTATTTTTGTATATTTTTTCCTACATACTGTTTCGGAGCTTATGTCGCGTGGCCAAGACACCAAAAAAGGTACCTTGCTCAAAACTGGCATGGCCGGTTTTATGGCCTTCTTGTACCTGGAAGTGTTGGATGCTAGTTTTAGTCTTGACGGTGTGATTGGTGCCTTTGCCGTGACGCAGAATGTCATTATTATCGCTGTCGGACTTGGCATTGGCGCGCTGTGGGTACGCTCACTGACACTCTTTATGGTGCACCACAAAATCCTCAAAGCCTACCGCTATCTTGAGCACGGTGCTTACTACACCATCGGACTACTTGCCGTGATTTTACTCATCGGCTTATTCTATGATATTCCACAAGTCGTCATCGGTAGTATTGGTGTGATTGTGATTGCAGCGTCAGTCATTAGCTCAAAGCGAGTCACTAAGAGCGACTAGCCTTTAAAGGTTGCGTGGTCGTCAAACTCGATTGAGTCGGTGTGCGGCGTAAGAATGCGGTGAATAATCGCAATAATACCAGCGCCAACAAGGCCAGTTGCAAGGCCCGCTGCGATGTCAAACGGATAATGAACGCCGGCAGCAATCCGCGCGAACCCTACAACGACGGCACCAAGTAGGAGCAACCAACCGATTGTTTTGAAGCGGGTTATGAATAATACACCAAAGGCGATGGCGGCGGCTACTGTCGTATGATCGCTCGGAAATGACGTGCCGGTCGCATGTTTAATGAGTTGGATAACACCTTTTTCGACGACGAATGGACGTACGCCCGGGTGGATGTGCTGGATAATTTTAAGGATTACGAACGACGTGACGAGCGATCCGAAAAACCAGAGTGCCGTTTTCCACTCGCGCCGGTAGATAAGATAGCCTACAATGGCGACGACGGTGGCAAAAATGATGTAAATCAGATAATTGGCGCAAAAAACAATTATTGAATCAACAAGCTTGTTATTGCCAGCTAAGCTGTTGATAGTAAGAAAAAGTTGCGAGTTGAGTGTCATGTGTGTCCTAACGGGGGGTTACAAAATGTCTTTGCTTATTATAGCAGAACAAGCGAAATGCATTTGCCCCAGAAATTGAAGAGCCTCGCTGTCATGCGAGAGAGCGAGGCTCTTCAATCGCGCGACGGCGAGGTTCGTTAGGAGAATATCCTCCTCACCTTCATCCAAAATGTGAGACGCCGTACGTGGCGACCGGCGGATGGTCGTAGGGTGTCGATTCGCACTGTGGGAGTAGGTAGCGACGGAGTGGAGCTGGCGGTAATCGTTTCTGGCACATCAATGATGATGGGCTCGGCTGGTACGTCTACTTTGGGTGGTCTGACTTGCCGCAGCATATCGTCGGCATCGAACTGAACGTCGAGTACCCGATCTTTTGAACAACACGGGATGTGTTATATGCTTATTATAGCATATATTAAAGATAAATACAATTACCGACAGTCTTCCTGAAGGGCACTGTCGGTAAGGTGGTGTCTATGAATGAGCTATTTTGAGATAGCCGTAGATGGTTAGTACCAACGGACGTCGTCGAAGTAGGCACTAATACCGGAGTTTCCTACTACGATAATTTGTAGGCTCGCCGACTTCACATTGGTTGAGCTTGGCGTGTACTGGAAGCTCACGTCGCCAGTGCTGACGCCGCGAATACCTGTAACATAGTGGCCAGAAATCCAGTTGCCAGCTGCGTCATACTCGTCGATATAGAAACCTACTTCACCGCTGGTAATCTGTTGCAGGTTTAGATAACTCGTCAGTGAGTAGGTCTTTGTATTGACGACGGCTACTTTTGGCGAGAAGAGATGGACGTTTTTAGTAGTTGATTTGAGAGAGACGGAATTTACCGGATTATTTGGGCTGCCATGATTGGCGGCGTCTGCTTTAATGTCAGTGGCGTCATCGGTTGTCCAGCCGGCCGCAATACCACTGTCAAAGGTACCGTTGGCGACGAGATTCGTCTGAGTTGGTGGAGGCGTAATGGTAGTAGCGGTGAGCGCGAACCACTGCGAATTGTCAAGGTAGGCGGTAATGCCTGAGTTGCCCGTGACAATGACTTGCAGTTGTGCATTTCGGACATTTGTCGACGATGGCTTATAGGCAAAGCTGAATTCTTCGACAAAGGCAGACCGCTCGCCGTTTTTATATTGGCCAGAAATCCAGTTACCATTGGCGTCATACTCGTCAATGTAGAAGCCTACTTCCCCGCCGCTGATGGCGCTAACATTGAGAAAGTTTTTGAGCATGTATGTTGCGGTTGGGTCAACCGCGACTCGAGGCGAAAACAGGTGCGTATTTGCCGCCGTTGAAGTCAGTTTTATTGAGTTGGTTGGGCTTGGTGCGCTACCGTTGCCCGCCGTATCTTTCACGATAGTGGCCGGTGCATCGGTTGTCCAACCGCTACCAATACCGCTATCGAAGGTACTGTTGGTAAGTAAGTTAGTGTCACTTGTGACAAGTCCTTGGCTGACGTTAACTGGAGTAATTAAACCGGCAGTTTGCTTACTTTTGACATAGGCGGCGATTTGATCTAGATTTGCTGTTGAATATTGGTAGTCATCAGGGTTGGTGCTAGCGTTTGTCATGATGTCGTGCATCGTCAGGACAAGCCACTGCTTATTGGTAATAGCGGCATCAATCTTGGCCTCAACTTGAGCGACGGTGACGCCACCCTGGACCTGCATGTCGTTTAAGAGGTAGTCGCTGTAAGGCCAGATATTATTGTTTTGATCGAAAAAGCCACGGTGAGAAGTGTAGAGCTTGGCAATTTGTGCCAACGTAAAGTTATTGTAATCGCCATAAGGTGTTGAAAAAGCATTGGCCGTAATACCTTGGGCGGCTAGATCGGCCTTACTTTGGGTAAGTTCTTGAATAACCTGCGCCTGGGTCAGTACGTTTGGTTGACCGTCGGTCGCGTCGCTACTTGCGAGGTATGGGTGGGTTTGAGTGTGTGAACCAATCTCCCACCCATCGGCTTGTAGCTGTTTGACCTGCGCCCACGTCATATATATGGCATCGGTGTTGGCGTGACAAGTATTTGGCGCCGTCGTCATGCCAACACATTTCGTAATGACGTAATCGGTGCCAGTGAGGCCGTATTTTGCCAGCGTTGGTTGAGCCTGCGTGAATGCGCTTGCCAAGCTGTCATCAAAGGTGAACGATATCTTGGCGCTAGCCGTTGGATTTTGCACCAAGGCGTCGGCACGATGAGTGAGACCGAGGGGTATAATAATCGCGAGTAGCAGAGCAAGTGCGATACGGATAATATCGAGCCATTGTTGCTTTAATGGATTTCTTAGATTGATGAGTGGTCTGTACATGATTGCCTCCTTGCCTTTTGGCGTTAAAATCCTTACGTTAAGACTGCCGGTCGATCTCGCGAAGAGCGCTTGAAACAGGCATAACTGTCAGGTTGCTCTTTTTTAAGACATCAAGTTGCTGCTGAAATTTCGTAGGACTAGTGACCGGATCACCCTGAGTGATGGTGTCGATGCGATGGTAGACTAAGATAAGCCAGCCATTGTTTGTTTTCGCCTCACTGAGGGCATCGGCAATTGTTGCTGGTGTGGTATCTCTGCCGATATATAGGACCAACAGATTATATGGGTTAAAATTTTGCCGCGTATTAAGACCGCTTTGAGTACTTCGGAGCGAGGCATAATATTTGCGAGCGTACGAGGTGACCTGACTGTCGGTGCCACCAAACGGCGTCGCAAAGTCGATGGTCTGCTCGTTCCGGACTTGCTTAAAATATTGATAGGCGTGCTCAAGTTGGTAATTGATTGACGACTTATTGAGGGTTGTGAAGTCGAGGTGTTCGTAACCGTGTGAGGCCAGCTCGTGGCCGTCTTTTTCGAGCGCCGTAACTTCGTCTGAGGACACGAACACTGACGTATCAAGTGCGGATGGATTGAGATAGAAGGTCGCCTTAAAGCCATACTCGTCGAGTAGCGGCACACCGTTGACGTAGGCCGATTGCCAGCCGTCATCAAAAGTAAGCGAGACGAGTGGTCGTTCCCAGGTACGAGCGCCTGGTTTGGAAATATCATAGACGGCATAATCCTTCATGGCCATTGTGCCATTACCGTGTAAAACGACTGATGCAAGCAGACTACTGGCGCCTGCGGGTGCCTCAAACGTGCCGCTATAGGTTGTCCAGTCTTTTGCGGGTAGGAGTGTGGCGACTGTTGCAAACTGACGTTGCCCCGACGACAGCACGTATTCAGCAATCACGTCAATGGGACTGTCGCTGCGATAGGTCACTTGAAACTCAAAGGCCTGATTACCTTGAATTGAGATCGGTGTATACTCCCACTTGGCTTCACCGTTTTTATAGTTACTTACCTGAGTACGTAGGTAGGGCGTGCCGTCGTTGGTAACATAGTTAGCCGTCGTCTGCTGGTCGCCGCTCGTAAAGCTATCCCAACCGTCTGGCGTCGTGCCGTCGCTGCTAGCGAGGGCCGGATTTGGTACAAGGTTAGTCGTGAGGGTCGGTTGCGACAACTGGTAGACGTCACTTGGATTTGGCTCTAGGTAGTTATTGTCAATTTGCAGCTCGCCTTTGGTGGCAAAGCTGTAGACGAACTGTACTGTTTGAATCGCGTTGTCTGGTTTAAATAAGTAGCTGTCTGTTGCCCACTGTTGATTCGAATTATACTGACCGACGATCGTAAGTTTTTGCGTACCGTCCCTATAATTAGCGCGTAGGATAAGATTGAACGGAACGGTTGATTTATAAAATCCTTTGTATAGGTATTGTTGCCCTGTCTCAACACTGACAAGTGGACTGGTGAGGCTGGTATTGGCCCCTGGCGTATCGCTACTATTTGTTATAACGAGTAGTCTTGGACTGTCATAGCCAGCGATCGTCGTGGCCGTGACGCCAGCGCTGGCTGGTGAGAGTCGCCAACCAGTCGGAAAACCGTGGGCGTCGAGCTCATCGAGGCCGCCGTTCGGAAGAATGTTTGTCTGAGAGACGTTAATTTGTGACTGAGCTCCTGTGTATTGGTGCCAGACAAAGGCGAGCAGCAGAATAACCGGGATAATCATAACGAGCGGATTCTTAAGAAGACGAAGCAGTTTACTCATGAATCTTCCTACCAATCGGACTCATAGAATGCACGGTTGCAACGGTGCTGAGATGATTGCCAATTCGACTTGGTGATACCCAGGTTGATCCGATATCTTTATGATGACTGAGACTGCGTGCTTTCATAAGACACTTCATGATGGCGATGATTTGAATAACGTCCATGATGTAAAAGATAAAGTACGCAACCGGAACGTAGAGCGAAAGAGAAAACCGTTCGCGCCAGCGGAGGTGTTCGTCGTACCATAGCGTAATAAACATATAGATACTGATGGTGACGTAGGCACCTAGAAATAACAGCAGACTTTTTTCGGATATTGTCAGATAGATTGCATATGCCCATGTGAGTGGCAAAAGAAGCAGCGCCGCTTCGGTCACGACAGCCATCGGGAGGCGATAGACCGTGAGCATAGATGTATACTGCGGACTGCTGCTGCCAATTAAATCGCTATGTTTGATGATATTCTGAAGGCTACCGTATTTCCAGCGAAAACGCTGTCGAAAAAGCGCGCGCACACTTTCGACTGGTTCGGTAGAAGCCATGACGTCAGAGCCGTAGAGAATGCGGTTCTCTCGGTTGCCTTTTGCGATAATCTTCATACTCAGACTGATATCTTCAGTGAGGGTGTCGGTGTCGTAAAAGCCAACTGATTTAATAACATTCGTGCGATAGGTTGATGCCACGCCGCCAATCACGAAATCGCAATTAGCTAGCGAATAGGCTTTTTTTGAGCGATAGCTAATCATGTGCTCAAACTTTTGCAGAACACTCAATGTCGTGTGTTGGTTCATAATTTGAACGTTGGCTGCGACACCAGCGACAGTTGGGTCCATAAAGTAACTGACGGCTCGTTCGATTGCGAGCGGCGACAATAACGAATCAGCATCGAGCATCATGACAAGATCAGCTCTCACGTAGCGCCGTAGTGCGTCATTGAGGCCCTTCCCTTTGCCACCATTGATGCGCTTATTGATGACGCGCAGTCGCCGTTCGGGGTGATCTTTTTTAAACAGATATAATAAGCGTCGCGTCATGTCAGTTGAGGCATCGTTAATAACGATAACGTCAATATCGCTATATGTGCTTTTCAGGACGGATTCAAGGCAACGTATAATCACCTTCTCTTCGTTGTGAGCGGGAATGAGAACAGTGACGTGTGGGGCGTACCTTGTTCTATTGCGTTTTTTCAGTCGGTAGAGTCGCCGGTATTGCCAGACGTCGTAAATACTAGCGCCGACAAGATAAAAGCCGAGATGGATAATATACAGCGTGCTTGTAATGCCGAATAAGTACAGAACAATAGTGCTAGTGAGCATGAGCGCCTTCTTTCTTGTTCTTATAAGAAAGCCGAATAACAAGCAATGCGACCTGGCAAGTAATAATACTGAGTCCAATAATTGTCCAGACGACAAGGCTTATGAGCGCAAGAATGGTTAGCATAGCGACAATGCGCGCGTGCTCAAAGCCGGTAAATTGGTTAAAATCAGAGAAGACGGATAGGCTTGTTTTGAGCATGGTACCTTCTCCTTATTGCACGTAGGTAGTCACCAAATGAATGAGCGCCTAGCCACTCCGCAAGTGTCGGTCGGTGAAGATTTTCAGGTACTGTAATCTGCGACAGTGAGTGTTCAATTTTTTTAATATCAAAAATCAGAAACTCTCGTTCGAGCTGCTTTAGCTCCAGGATACTGCGGCTGCCTGTTTTACTCTTGAGATCCTGACTAATATGCTCGTATCTCGCTTTAAGATGTTCAAGCTTCTCGTGAAGCTGCTCGGCGCTAGATAATGTCGGTACGGTTGAATACTGTATCATTGTAACCCCCCTTCGCATCTACTATTTCCTGTAACTTAATATAGCGCAGGGTGTCTAGGTTTATGTGTGACGCCAGTCAATTAGGACGCGTGATTTTGCTCACAATTAATTTAGGAGTATGATAGATGCGGAAACGGAACGATGGGCGTACGGATGAATGAATATCGTCACAAACCATTTATAAAGTTTACATCGACGCAAGCAATTGAGGCCTTTTTTAGTAGCTATCCTGTGAAAAAGTATAAAAAAGGGCACATTCTGATTCTTGCCGGAGAGAACACGGACTACGCCTATTACCTCGTTGAAGGAAAAATGAAGATCTACGATGTTACCTATCGAGGCGATGAAATTATCATTAATACCTTTCGTCCCCCTGCCTTCTTTCCGATATCGTTAATTATTAACGAGTCGGTAACGCGCTATATTTATGAAGCTGATACGGATATTACGATTCAGCAAGCGCCCCGGGAAGCGGCTGCATATTTCTTAGACAAACATCCTGACGTTGTGTTTGATCTCCTCTCATATCTTTATACGACTTTGGATGAAGTGCTCGAGCGGCTGGTTCACGCCATTGCCAGTAGTGCAAAAGACCGTTTAATTTACTGTCTTGTTACAGAGTGCCGAGAATATGGTGAATTGCAGCCTGACGGCACCTATATTCTTGCTGTTAGTGAAAAGGAACTTGGTGCTCGAGCAGGACTATCTCGCGAGACGGTGAGTCGTGAGGCGAAGATTCTGAAAATCACTAAGTTAATTGAGGTTCATCATAACTACATGATCATTATTAATATTAAAAAATTAGAACGATACCTCGATATCCATAGGGCATAAGTGTGCTTGTGTGATATAACTCACACTTGTTCTGGAGCTCCTCCTGTAAAATAGAATCAATGATAGATGGAGGTGCATGTGTGGTAAGTGTACGGAGATTATCGAGATATGCAATCGGTCGTATCTGGCTCTTTACTGCCGTCGCTGCAGTGTTACTTATTGGAGGTTATTGGATAATGAGCAGGCGTGCATCTTCGGAATCTGCCGCAGTTGGCAGCACCCAACTAAGCCTTATGGATTCTGGATGGAAGTATGTGCCGGGTGTCACCCCGGAAACCAATGGACTGCATGTCGCCTATCTTGGCCGAGCTATCGTTCAGCAAGATGGCAACCTGGGGCAGCCCAATCCGGCAATTAATATATACGGTACGCACCTGCGCGATGCGAATAGCTTTACTCTTAGTGCGACCATGAAAGATATCAAAGGCACAGCCTCGCTGCGACTCTATGGCGATGTACCCGTCGTGCAGGATGAATTTCGAGTTGAGCCGAAGAGCCTTGAGTTAACTCTTACCAGTAAAAGCGTGACGGTCTCGCTCTGGAATGGGTATAAGAATCAAAGTCTCTACAAACAACTGCCGACGCTAACACAAACAACTGCGTTGCAGCTTCAGCCGAGCAATGTTATCACTTTCCAATATCAAGGAAAACGAACAAGTATGAATGTTAATGGTCAGCAGGTCGCTACGCTCGCAACAAATGGGTTGTTCGCTAGTGATGTTTGGTTTGGAATGAGCGCGGTAAACACCGGCGATAGTTGGGTGCTGAGTGATTTGTCAGCACCTGCAACGCCAGGCGTGAGCGTCGTGAATATGCAGGACATGTCGGCTTACGTTAAGACTAATCATGGTCTGCAAGCACTCGCTCGTCACAAACGACCAGGCTTTTTAGTGGGTGCCGCCATGACACTTGGTCCTGCGGCGACGGATACCCAGTACGCTGCCCTTGCCTTTGGCGGTAACTTTGGGCAGTTAACTACTGAAAATGCGCTCAAGTGGCAATTTGTCGAGCCGCAACCGAACGTTTTCGATTTTACCGAGGCTGATGCACTTGTGGCGCTTGCCAAAAAGAACGGATTGGTCGTTCATGGTCATACGCTTGTCTTTGGCGAGGCAAATCCAAAATGGGTCCAAGACCTACCTATCGCCACGGTTGCTGACAAAGAACATATCAAGCAGGTCATGGTGAATCATATTACGCAGACTGTTGGGCATTTCAAAGGAAAGATTGCTTCGTGGGACGTGGTGAATGAGCCGCTTGCTGATTTCGATGCTCCGGCTGCTGCCGATGGCCTGCGCCAGCATGTGTGGTACAAAGCAATGGGTGCAAGCTATATTGCCACCGCGTTTACAGCCGCGCACCAGGCGGACCCAGGCGCTAAACTGTACCTGAATGATTTTGGTCTGGAAGAAAATGGTGATCGCTGGGTGGCGTTGCTTAGACTAGTGACACAACTAAAGTCCCAGGGTGTGCCGATTGACGGCGTTGGTTTCGAGGCGCATGTTTACGCAATCGGCGATGAAATTGATCCAGCAATACTACGCAGCCATATTCAGACGCTCGCTGGGTTGGGCCTGGCGGTACGAATCTCAGAAATGGACGTATATGATGACAACGGTACGGCAGCGCAAGCAACGCAGTATGCCGACGTCTTCAACGCCTGTCTGAGTGAGCCAAACTGCGTGTCGTGGTCAACCTGGGGTATCACTGACAAATACGATATGTGGCAAGACGACAATAATCAGATGCAATATGGACAAGACTTATTGTGGGACGCCCAGGCTCACCCAACGCCGGCATACACCAAGATTCAGCAATCGCTTCTCTGACATGTCGTGTTTCAGTGACGATAAGACCCCGCATCAGTCATGCGGGGTTCAGCTAAATAATAAGTACGAAGATAGATGTGTGTCACCCTGCGTCGACGGACTCAGGGTGACACACGAGGGTTTACCGCTCATGTCAGACAGATCGTTGGCAGCATATCCCCTTCGAGGAAATGCTGCCAGAACAGCCAAGGCTTGATGTGGATGTGGTGAAAAAGAATGGAGACCATCTCGCCTGTGGCTACGTTACGACCAAAGAGCAGAAAGCCTTTCGGGAAGTCCTCGATAACGGTCTCGTCACGTAGCGACAGTCCGATGTCGCCATCGATTGCCCGGCGCCACTCAGCGTCACTGCTCGTTGGCGGGGCGCCAAAAAGCGTTCGACTCGCCTCTCGTCCCTTCAGCTTATCTCGGTATGCTTCAAACATGCCTTGGTCAGCTGTCGGGTCGAATAGATAGGTGCGAACGTTCACCGGACGCGACGCGGGTTGTCCGCCATAACGCCAACGAATCGGATATTCCTCGTTCCGGACGTAGTCGTTGCTAAAGATGGCCGCAATGCCAACAATCTCCAGCGACTCAGCGTTCAACTCGACTTCACCGTCCAGTAGCACATGGTCAAAGTCGGTCCAGCCACAAAAAATGCGCCAAGCGACGTAGTCCCATAGGTGATTCAGTTTATTGATCAAGCTCATTCTCTTCACCCCCAGGAGAAGATAGGTGCGCGTCGTGTTTCGACGTACTCTTACCATACAATAGTGGACGCAGAAGTACTAGCTGAAAAGTATTATGCTTTGTCTGCGCTGCTATACCACTGGCCAAATTGTTGCCAATGCCCAAGCGTTTCACCGGCAGAGGCGTTCTCGCCGCGACCAAGTTGTTCGGCCATCGTTTCGCTGCCGTAGAGTGAGACGACGCGCTCAAACGATTCGCTATCGTCGGTGCGGCCACGAGCCTCGGCGACGAAGTGTCCTTCGTATTGTTGCACAAAATGTTGCAAAACTTTCCCGTCATAATAGGCGACATGTTCGAGGCAAAAAACACGTTTGTCAGTTTGGCTGGCCATAATATCCAACCAGTTTTGTTCATTCCACCAAATACCCACATCTTTCATGTAGCCACCGGGAAAGCCGCCGAGCGCCGGAACAGCCCAGCTGGTATCTGATACGATAACCGGCTGATTAGTGCCGGCGGCTTCGTAGGCAGCCCGTGCTTTAGCTTTGGTGATTTCAGCTGGGTCGGCGTGCTGAATCTCGTCAAATGCGAGTTTGATCGGTGTGACAGTAACCGAAAATAGTGCAAGTGTTGCGTTCGCCTCAGCGATTTTACGGCTATTGCCGGTGGCAAAAAGAATAGTTTTCATGATGATTCCTCTCATGAGTCAAAGCGGTCAAACTAGAAATGGGACCTAGGAGTTAGTATAACAAAAAGAAAGCTGACCCGTGGCTACTATTGTTCGCTATGACGAATGACATTAGCTATTGCTTGGCCGAGTGCGTCATGCGACTGCGCTGTCATGTGGCAGCCATCGTCACCCACTTGGGCATATAGCGCAGCGTCAATGAAGGACGTCCCCTTCTTTTCGGCTAGCGTTTGTACGTGCGCAGCCAGCTCGCGCGATTTTTCGACAGACAGGTGGTTGTAGGCGTCGGGTGTCGGCATGCTGCTGTAAAATTGCGGCGCGGTGTCGTCCATGTATGGTGGGCTGACAAGGAGTATCGTCGGTTGTGTTTCGGATTCTTTATACGAGCTTTCGATATAATCGATATACTGTTCGATGGCGTCGGCTATTTCTTCAACGGAGCGGTTGTAGTGTGTTTTGAAATCATTGGTGCCAAGCATAATAATAACCATAGCCAGTGGACTATGACTTGTCAGGCATGCTTTAAAATACGTCAGGCCGCCTCTCCCCGGCTTGTTAGGGTTTGGGTGTTCAAGATCGGTTGTGCGACCACCTAGGCCCTCCTCGATGATAGCGTAGTTGTCGCCAAGTTCGGACTGCAATACCCCCGTCCACCGCGCGCTGACACTAAAGCGCCCGCCTCTATCTGGCTTTTGGCCATAGGTGTTTGAGTCGCCGTAGCAGAGAATGGTCGTCGCGTTAGGGTTGAGGTTCATAGATATATAGTAGCAGAAACGATCGCAGTGTCATTAGTGTTTCTGCAAACATGTTACAAATCGAGATTGTTAGTGTCTTGTTTATTTTTACAATAGCCAGGCGTATAACGAAAGAGTAACTAAGGAGGAGGACT
>DHJF01000007.1:20041-20347 GCA_002404195.1 Candidatus Saccharibacteria bacterium UBA4727
ATCACATATGATGAATATGGCAATACTCCAACGATGACAAGACGGTGCTTATTTTTTGAGGTATTTGCCAGCGATGCTCAGTGCAAACGAAGGCAGAATAATAAAGATGGTAACCATGAGGAGTCTTAAAATTGTCATGTTAAAAACAGAGCTGGTGTTGTTATTGCTGGGTAATGTGAGAACAAGTAGTACCCCCAAGATGCCAAAAGCGATTGAAGAACAAATAAAAATTCGTGTAGCTATTATTTGCATAGTCTCAGTATAACAGCTGACGTTCTAAGCATGCGTCGCCAAGTCGTAAGTCGA
>DHJF01000007.1:20551-21576 GCA_002404195.1 Candidatus Saccharibacteria bacterium UBA4727
GTGATGGCGGCCAGCGGGACGAAGACGACAATTGTCGCTACCATTGTCAGCCGGATGTCGATATCTCCAACCAGGCTGATAACCCACACCAACGGAATATACAGCAATTGCGATGCCGACTTGGCGATGGAGACAATCGTTGCCTGGTTGTTGGCCGGCGCGGCGAGCTGCACCATAGTGAGCAGCGTTGCCGCTGTCCAGCCCTGAGCAATTCCTAAGACCGCGTACAACCAAATGGTTACGAGCGACAAGTGAATGCTCATGATAGACAAGCTGACAACGACTGCGGCAATGGGCAGTGCAAACACGTGCCAGTTGCGCAGTGTATGTGCCCATCGACTAGCGATGCGCGCACCCAGTGCGACCGACAATGAATTGAGTATCCAGCCAATTGCAACAGCGGCGAGCGGGACGCCCGCCAGTAGGAGCAGTGGTGTTAGCGCCCAAATCATCACATGGGTGATTTCACGCCCAACACCATAGCTAATAATCAGCCAGCGCAAGCGAGGTTCTGTGCCGACACTTTCGCGCGTCACCCGAACCATATCCCTGAGAGGATTACGATGCTGACTCACTAGTCGCTCGCCCCGCTCTTCAATAAGGAAGGAGAGCACGCAGCCGATGAGGTATGGAATCGCCGAAATAACAATCGCCAAACGTAGGTCGGTCGCTCCCACCACGCCACCGATAATCAAGGCGATACCTTGAGCGATCGGTTGCCATGCGGCCAGCATCGCACTTTGTCGATGAAACAGTTTACTCGACGGATCAAGTAGGTGTGTATAGGCCTTTAGCAGTGCGCTATCTGCTCCCTGGCTAAATGCCGCTGCAACACCGAATAAGATTTCGGCGATGACGACGTAGGTAAAACTAGTTGCCTGCGAATATATCAAAATCGCAACCGCACCGCCAAAGTCGCCAACGGCATTCGACCACTTTCTGCTGACAAGATCAGCAAGCCACCCGGTTGGAATGTTAATGACCAACACGACGGCAGTGAAAATCGACTGACTCAGGCCAATTTG
>DHJF01000007.1:21669-45736 GCA_002404195.1 Candidatus Saccharibacteria bacterium UBA4727
GCAAAAAGCGCAGGCTTCCCTGAATAGTTCTCATGTGACTTCCCTTTCTCTTGAAATGTGAACGAGCTAGCTGCGATTGATATACGCAGCTAGAGAAGTCTCCGGCGGTGGTGAATGGTTAGATAAATAAAAAGTCTCCGTAGGCCGGAGACTTATCTAGCGTCATATAGTATGGTAGTTAAATGCTCGATAAGCCTCGCTGGTGTGTCGTCCAATGCATAATGAGACCGTCGTTGACGGCTGAGACGAGTGAATAGCGAAACTTATAGTTGCTCATGTTCATATTATAGCATACTTACGATCTATATACAAGCTTTCTGTTTAAGCTTCCAGGTATATATACTGGCTTCTATTGCTCTACGACTGGAAGGCGCGAACAATCAAGTAAAAGAGTCCGGCGATAATAAGCAGGGTGACGCCATTGACGATGACTGCGCTTCGCAGCGACATCACTTCTAAGTCTTTTCTTTTCGGAGTCCACTGCGCGACGCCAGCCCCCGTTGCACCGGTAAAGAGCGTGACGATTAAGACGAGGAGAAATAGAATGTAAGAGGCGGAGTATTTCAACATGTTGTTTATTATATACGAAAACGACTTGCTTTCCGTATTTGCTCCAAAAAGAATGCCTAATGCCCTATCAGTGCCTTTAGTCCGACAATACCCAGTCCGATTGCCAGCTCGATAGTTACGAGAATAAACGTAAGCAATTTCTTTGCATGGGGTGATCGTGCTGACCCCTATCGACCAGCGACGAGCAGCAGTCCACTTAGTATCGAAATATTGACGGCAACCTCTAAGCTAGTCAGCTTCATCATCGTGAGTGGCAACATGATGAGCGGAACAATAAGCGACACTAACATCGGTGCGTGGCGGCGTATTTGATGATGTATCTCTTGAACATGATCAAGTTGATCTTGAAATATGACACGGCGCGACACCTGCGTCGCAACAATACTGGTTGCCCAGAGAGATTATTGTTCCGCAAACGATAAGTACCACATGCAACGAAGAAGATTGAGTTGTGTCGACGCTTATCAGGACCGCAAGTAGCGCCAAGGTCGCGTAAATGCGTTCTTTTAATAACTCGCCAATGTATTCTTTCTACTGTTCGGTTCGGATATCTCCTGATTGATGTATCTGTTTGACATAGAAAAACGATTTGAAAAGATTTTTTATACTTATGCGTGATTACTAACAGGCGTCGTCATGGTGCGGAGTGTCGCGGCGTTAACATTGGCGCCGAAGGCTGGCGTACCTGGCTGTAATCTCGCGCCATCGGCTAGTCCACCGATAATAACTGGGTCGAACCCGAGTGCGTCAACGATGCATTCGACGGTGGCGATATCGTCGTCGTTATCACCGGCTATGGCAATGGCTTTACGCCCCTCGGCGCCGGCAGGTTTAGTCTCGTCGTGCAGATGATGATAACCCATATGATTCAACGCTTTGACAACGCGTGCCGTTTGCAGGAACGCTTGAACGAGTTCGCTTGACGATACTTGTGGGTTTGTCAGGTCGTCACGCCGGCCATCAACTTCCCACCAGTAATTCATGGCATCAATCACGAGCTTTCCAGCTAGTGCCTGCGCGGGAATCGTCCGGTACTTCCCTAGCGGTAGCGCGAGGATGATGACATCGGCGCGCTCGGCGGCCTCGGCCGAGCTTGTGGCGATCGCCCCGGGTGCCAGTGTCTCGACGGTCAGCTGTATCTTAGCTGGACCCTCTGATCCTGCAAGATAGACGGTATAGCCGGCTTTGATTGCCAGTTGGGCCAGGACGATACCGACTTTGCCGGCACCCAAGATGCCGATAGATTTAACGCCTGCCATCTAGCCTGCTCTTATCGGTCGTCTTTGATTGTTCATTTAATAATTCACGGACACGTGGAACCACTGTGCTGCCGAATAATTCGACATTATGCAGGCGGGCACTGGCAGCCAGCGGCCCCGTGCCATAGACGAGGTCGAATCGTTCGGCGCCAAGTGTTTTCATGGATGTGGCAATTTTCTGAGCAACCGTTTCAGGTGATCCGATGTAGAGTGAGCCGTGCTCAATCTCACTCTCGTATTGCTGTCGTGTGAGTGGTGGCCAGCCGCGGTCACGGCCAATCCGGTCGCGGTTTTCTTTGAACGGACGCCAGGCAATGTCACGCGCCTCTTGATCAGTGTCGGCGACAAATCCCGGTGAGTGCATGCCAATCGGATGCGCCACAGTGCCAAGATCAGCTGCGGCGCGGCGATAGAGTTCAACATAGGGCACAAATCGATCTGGTGCTCCGCCGATGATGGCCAGCATCAACGGAAAGCCATAACGAGCGGCCCGAATAATCGACTCGGGTGACCCGCCAACGCCAACATGAGTATCAAGGTGACCTGATTCGGTTTTAGGATAGACATCAGCATTGTCCAGGGCGGCGCGAGTAGTGCCGGTCCAGGTGACGGGTTTTTCTTTAATCAGTTCGGCGAACAGTTCGATCTTTTCTTCAAATAGCTTATTGTAATCACGCAGGTCGTAGCCGAATAATGGGAATGATTCAGTGAATGAGCCACGGCCGAGGATGACTTGAGCGCGACCATTAGACAAGGCGTCCAGCGTGGCGAATCGCTGATAGACGCGCACCGGGTCATCACTGCTAAGCACGGTCACGCCTGTCGCAAGCGTAATGTTTTTCGTACGCGTGGCGATACCGGCCAAGATCGTCTCGGGGCTCGATATGGCATAGTCGGGTCGATGATGTTCCCCGAGGGCAATAACGTCAACACCTAGTCTATCGGCAAGCACTGCCTCGTCGACAACTTGGCGAATTGCTTGTGCGTGGCTCAGTAGCGTACCGTTGTCGTCTGATGGAATATCTCCAAAGGTATCTAATCCGAATATATACTTTGTGGTTGATTTTGCTTTTGTCATTCTTCCTCCGTTGTCGTTACAGCTTTGTTACGTCAATGCCGACGCTCGACAATAAATCTTTATCAAGTTGATATATTTTTTCCGTACCGACTTTACGCTCTCGGAGTACGCCGGATTGCACTAATCGAGCAAAGTGGTGACTCATGGTCGGTTGTGCTAATTTCAAAAACTCAGCGCACGTTTGCACGATTTCGCTACCGGCGACTTCGCATTCATCACGCGCTAAGCGCCGAACGATTGACATGCGAGTGTCGTCGGCAAGACTTTTTAATATAGAGACAGTATCGTTATTACTCATAATTCATATTCTATTATATAGAAATATTTAAATATATCAATACTCATCGACATTTTATAGTCTATAGTAAAAATGGATTACACGTGGAATCGTATGAGGATATGTAAACTTAGAATTCCTACGTACAGTAGTAACATGTCTGTTGTTTGACAATGAGTAGTGGCTATTTCCACCTCAATCAGATGTGTATTACAGCTTTCGACCTTTATGTACATTGCAGGGTTGGCTATAGAAGATAAAGTTGGGAACTTTTCTCCGTCATAGTTTATAATTACCCCATGATTGAAGCCCGAGTATTTACCGACAGTCTCGACCACACGAAAACCGTCCTAAGAGATGAACGAGCGACGCTTAAAGGAAGGTACGTTATTGACGACACGATTTATCGCAATGTTGATGAAAGCATTTCTTTGATTGACGAATTCCTTCGACTTAGGGTTATTCCAGAGAATATATGGGATGAAAAAGCAGTTATCTTAGCTCTCAAGCAAACAAGACTACATAACGTCGGTAAAGACTCGGACATCCTATTGAAACTACAATTTGATACAAAGGATGAAGCTGAAGCATATTACGACCAACATCTAAAAGATAAGTTCATACGTGCATTCTCTTTTTCGCGTATCGGATGGCAGTACGTTATGCAAAATGGTGACATCGTGGATCTTGAAATAGTAGAGCAGGGCTTGCCCTCCATTGAATTCAAATCTGACACAGACGAAGGTGTTCAAAACCTTCTCTCACAATTTAACGTCAATCGGCAAGACGTCATCTCCGGCCCCTCTGTCGTCGCTGTTAAGGATAAGCTAGCTCTTTAAGACAGCTACGAGTACCACTCTTCGTTTATTGCGCCTATATTTGACAGCCCTGGAAGTACGAGCTCACCCCTCAGGCCTCATACTGGTATGGTCTGTCTTTTGTATTGACTAAATATAAACGCACACATTGCAAGAACAGCGATAAACAATAATAAATACGTCGATGAAAAAATACTGTAGCTACTTGCCAAAGCGGTAAATAGTAAACTGCACGGAATAAGAACGAGCCGGGCGAGCGTGCTGACGACTGATGATGAGCCCGTTCGGAGTCGTGAGGGTAGCTCATCGTGTAGTCTGTTGGCAAGCAAGATACCAAGCGCCACAAGACAGACAGCCAGCAAGAATTCCGCCCCCAGAATAACCCAGTGATTGCGCATAACAATAAGTCCGACGATTGCGATGGTGATGGTGGCGAAAACTGTGCCAAGTGCCATTCGTGATTTGAGCTTGGGGACGAGCACTCCCCCGATAGACCAACTTGAAAAAACAACCGCGCTAAATATTCCATACAATACTAGTGGAGCATCGACGGCCATAAACCACAATTGGCTAAGCTCAAAAATAACATCGAGCAGCACACTAAAACCAACAATCGCTACGATCATCGGTAATAGAATCGGACGTCGTAAGACTGCCGCAAAGGTTTGGCGAATGTGCTTAAAAACTGGTTCTGCAACGCCGGCCTTGTGAAGTTGTGGCTCGCGAAAGCGAAACAAGAAAAAGATCGACAAGAGAATGAGCGGCAATGAAAGAAAGAACGCGTCTCGCATGCCGAATACGCTAGCGATAACACCGCCGCCGAGTGCTCCTAAAACAAACGCCGCGCCTTCAATCGCTCGTAGCTGACCTAAGTAGCGCGCGAATTTTTTACTGCTGCCATGTTCTTCCATGACGGTATCGTACATCGCCGAATCGTACGTGCCCGAATAAAGTGCCGAGTAAATCCCCCAGAAAACAGTACTTACTATAAAGATAAAAACAGTGTGACTCAATGCACCGATGGCACCGCTCAATAATAGCGAGACACTGCCTACTATCATCACTCCTTTACGGCTCCATCTGTCGGCCAAGATGCCGGAGGGCGTTTCGACAGCCAACATTGCAACGCTCATTATTGCAACCATGAGACCGATTGAAGCTGTCGTAAAGCCAATATCAACCATGAATAGCTTTTCGATTGCATACCAAAATGGAATGCCTTGAAAAAACGCGGCAATATAGAGCGGTAGTAGCCTGCGTAGTATAGGGTTCATTTTAAGGCTGACCATTAGTGTACATAGTAGCATAATGGTGGCTTGCCGAAGAAGTGGATGAGCTGAGGAATCTTTAATTGTACTAGTTATACTTGGCAGCTCTTCATTAGTGAGCATCGCGTAAGACACCGTCGACGCACAGTGCCCACATAGTACGAATCTACTCCAAATCTACTATTTTTTGTTCTGATTCCAAAATAAAAGATCCAGCTAGCGATGGACTGATATAACCAGTGTTTTGCAGGATTCGTGCAACGGCCGTAAAAGCGCTACGAGCCAACTGGGCATCTCCATTTTCAATTCAGGTTCGACGACAGGGTCGCTTAAGACGAATATTTCATTGACCTTTTCAATCGGAACAATATCTAATTGTTCAAAAGAACTCATGTGTTTTAACCGCTATCTTTGTATAAATTACTAATTAATATATTAATACGGTGATTTATCAAGAATGCAAACCGTTCCTTAAAACGAAAAAGGTCTCCGAAAGACCTCTTTGACATAATGTTCATGCTTGGCAACATCCAGTGAACAGACACAGGACTTACTATCAGCTGTCTATCCGTCGCATAGACCATGAAAATATGTAGTGCTCTGTGTGTATCTTACGAATAATATGACATGCCGATATGACCTCTGTGAAACACGAACAACCAAAGGTTACTATTGCTTATTTGTTTGAAAGTGTTATAGTACTAACACGCTCATATCCGAGCAGGATCCTATCGTAGGAGTGTACCGTGACATCGCCCCGTATCATGATTGAACATGACGCCAATATATCCGTCAACTCGCAGCAACTCCTTGAGCTTCTACAGTGGCATGTGACATCTGGACACCTGGCTTTTATGCCAACTCCAGATGCCAGCAGTACTTCCGACTCTGAGCTGGAAAACGAACACGGTGGCTACCGGCATATGTCGGTCACCATCGCCGGAAGGACAACTAACGATTGGCAGATGATTGGCTACGTCGCCAACTATCAAGGCTATGTCAACGTCATGCTGGGACGTGAGCTGTACAAAGACGGACCAACAGAACTGGTTCGGATGGGCATCTACGGACCTACCGATCTGAGCGTCGAACCGCTGCAGATGCTCGGCCTGACCAACACCCCGATTTACGAAGTCGCAAATTTACCCGACCTCTGGTCGGATTGGCGCAAGGCAGAGTGGTAATCGATAAACGGTAGACACGCCTGCAACACCCACAGACGACCACGTCGTCTGTCCCACCCTCGTAGAAAGTGAGACTTTTATAGGAACTCCTTCATGCGAGGGTGTTTCTATGTCATCGATAATAGTCATGCAAAAAAACCTTCGAAGAAATTTCAATCTTTACACTATTGCTTAGTTTCGTATATTCCCCATGCATAAGCAGTGATGGCAGCTATAAGCAGTAGTGACATCACTAAGGAATAATAGTCTCGTTGGCTAGAAATGAACTCCGATCCCGACACGATAGCCAGAAGAATTGATCCAAGGCCAATGCCAGAGGCTATTTTCCATGTTCGGTCTTCTGCTCGAAATGCCCAAATACATACAACGATCGAGCCAACTAAAAGTAATAAGCCAAGAATAACGTGCGCCATAACCGGTAACTGAGTTCGCGCAAACTCCCACTGCTGCCAGTCTGCACCTCCCTCAGGAGACGAAACAAGCAAATTCGTCAACATACCTAGCAGATATTCTCCAACAAGGAATCCGATAAGAAAGAGCGTTTGAACGTGTAATTTGTTACCGTTCTTCATGCGCTAATCATAATTAAAATTTTCTACTGCAGACCGACAATGGTCAGTTGATTGATGCCTTTTGGCGTAGTGATAGACACGATGTCATTCACGTGGTGGCCTAGAAGCATTGAACCAACGGGTGAATTGATTGAAATGAAACCTCCCGATGGGTCAGCTTCAAGAGGGTCAACAAGTGTAACCTCAGTTTGTACGCCAGTATCTTTCTGGACGTAGACTACCTTTGTTCCCTGTTCGACAGTCACAGGATCGGCATTCCTCTCGATAATTTTTGCATGCGACAGGACTTGGTCCATGTTCATCATGTCCGAAGCGATAATTTCTTGCTCGATGCGCATGATAGTGAGGATGTTGCCACTTTGGGTTCTGTCCTTGAGATCTTGGCTAACATGTGCGTACCGCTCCTTCAGTAGGTTATACTGAGCCCGGAGTTTATTAATACCAAGAATCGTTAATGTAGGCGAATGGTGGTGCATCATCTTACTTCTCCTCTTAGGAACTGAGTTGCTATTAAAATAATAGTACAGTACAACAGTCTAGCTAATCTGTGACAATAGTCGGCAATATTAAGTGATATTGCTCACACAAAAAAGAATGCTACACTATTAGTAGTAAAATTTGCGTATCTAGGAAACTATTGTAAAATATATGCTACCCACTACTATAAACGAAATCGAGACCTTTTTCAGTGACTATCCCTTAAGGCGATACAAAAGAGGGCAAGTTCTTGTGTTGCCAGGCGAAACAGCTGAATATGCCTACTTTTTGGTGGCGGGTAGACTGAAATTATACGATACTTCACATAGAGGTGATCAGATTATTGTCGACATGTTTAAAAACCCGGCATTTTTCCCACTTTCGCTTATTATGAACCGATCTCCTTCGTTCTTAGTTCATGAAGCCGACACTGACATTGCCGTTCGCCAAGCTCCGATTGAAGCGGCGCTTGATTTTCTTGATGCTCATCCCAAAGTCGTATTGAACCTATTGTCAGTGCTCTACGAAAAGTTTGATGGCGCGATGAAGCGTATGATACGACTTATGGATAGCAGCGCAAAATCACGACTTGTGTATGAAATTGTTACTGCCTGCTACCAGATTGGTGAGATGAAATCAGACGGCAGCTGGTTGCTGGCACTTAGTCAGGCAAAACTTGGAGCGCGCATTGGTCTGTCGCGAGAGACGGTCAGTCGCGAGATAAAATCTCTCAAAGAAAAAGGTTTATTGGGAGTCGCTCATACCTATATGCTTATCCCAGATTTAGCCAAGTTAAAGCGTTATGCGGAGTCGCATAACTAAGGTATGGAGGATATATATGGATGACACTACCCTAAAAGACTTGGACGCCTTTTTCTCACAGTACCCTATCAAGCAGTACCATAAAGATCAAATTCTTGTCTATGCAAACGAAGATCCAACCGGAGTTTTTTATTTAGTAAGTGGTACTGTACGTAAGTACGACATTGCTGACAGCGGCGATGAGATTGTGATGAATGTTTTTAAACCGTCAGTTTTTTTTCCTGCATCGTGGGTACTTAATAAAACACCGAATCGTTATTTCTTTCAGGCTGAGAGTCCTATTGCCGTGCGACGAGCACCGAGTGACGAGTTCGTTGACTTTCTTGAGGCACACCCCAAGATAATATACACTCTCTTGAAACAAGTGTACTTAGGACTTGAGGACACGCAACGCCGAATTATCCGTTTGATGCACGGAGATACCCGAAGTCGTCTACTGTTTGAACTGGTGATAGAGGGGCGAAGGTCAGGTAAGCTGCAGGCTGACGGTTCATGTCTACTATCGATAACAGCGGCTGAATTAGCGCATAGGGCTGGGCTGTCTCGAGAGACGATTAGTCGTGAGCTGGCAAAGATCGTACAAGATGAAGACATACTGACACGTCAAGGGCGCTTGCTGGTGGTTCGCGACCTTCGTGCGTTAGAGAGCCAGCTTGGCGAGTGAATCGCGAGCCGAACACTCCTCCCTACGTGTCGATCTGACTGTATACAAACGCATTTAGGTATGTGCGGGAGTTGCCATCGTCAATAAACGTATCCTGTTGCTTGTCAACGAGGTTGAGTGCACGCGTTTTATCATAGAGGCTAAGATACATGAGAATGTAGTCACCGAGGGCGACATTAAAATTATCGTTGGTGACGGAACTATCAATCACCTGTTTGGCCATTTTTGTGTCATCAAGCTGATGCGTCATGAACGGATTCATAGGCAGTAGTTGGATGCCAAGTTTCGTATTTGATTCATCGCTGAAGAAGGTTGAATAGGTGCGTTTGCCGCCAAAATTCAATGATGTAAGCGGGCTTTTATAGTTTGATATGTCTGGAATATCAGCGGGCTTCTGTCGCCAAACTGTGCGCGCCGATGCTGCCTCATTAGCAAGCATCCATGTACCTGTTTCGCTGAGCTGTGTGTTATGGATGAGTTGCCCCCAGAGCGTCACTGCATTCCAGGCGTTCATTGCCTCAGAGCTTGATTCTTGATTGTTGCCATCGGCGAAAGGTGCAAGCCCTGCCGCCCAGGAGTGACCGGCATAGGCGTCAAAATAACGATAGGCCGGAAAGTCTTTCGACGCATCATACGAGGCAATATCTGCAACTAAAAGGTTGACCTTGTTCTTATAGGTATGAAGAAAGCTGCTGTCGTGCTGTCCAAGGATACTGGCGGCATAAATAAAGTACCCGTAATGAAAGTGATGATCATTAAAGTCTTCAGATCCAAAGGCCTTTGTCGTGGCGGCAACTCCCTTTAACTTACTGTCATAGTAAAAATAATTACTATTAAGTCTTGTGGTCATCGCGTCTTTGAGTATTGCTGACAATTGATTGGCCACAGCTGTTTGGTTGAGCTGAACGGCAAGGTCAAGTAGATTGGCGGCTCGGGCTAGTTGTTTACCTGCAAAGTAGCTGTCCTGGGCGGTGATTTTGGTTTTGCTGGTATCATCTTCGAGTGTTTTTATAAGCGCTTGTTTATGTTGTTTGGTCAGGTGCGAGATATCGAGGCGACCGGACGCCGTGCTGGTCGCGACCGAAGTCGTGAATTCATTGCCAGCCGTTGCCCTCATTGTGCCGTAGATACTGTCATATGTGACAAGCGGTCGGTATGTCTTGGTGGTTGTTTGGTATCCCATCGGTGCATAAACGGTCGGCTGATGTGTCGCCGTTTCGTAACGCAAAGTTGTGGCTGCCGTCTGGCCTGTGATTTGGTGCGAAACAGAAGCTCCAGTTAATTCGTTAGCGGCGTACTGACGCAGTGTGTCTTCCCCGTCAGTAGGCAGTGCGTAGAATGTCACCAAACTATCTTTACTTAGTTTGATGCGTGCAGTAGTGTTGTCGGTCGTGATTGTTGAGTCTTTACTGGTGACAATGACGTAGTTATGCGCAGATTTTGTGTACCGGAAATAATGCGGAGATGCGGTTGTGTCACGTGGCGGCGTGATGTCGCTAAGAACTATGTCACTGTCGGTCAGCGCGTGGTAATAAACATAGGGAACCCCCTGGGCGAGTGTCAGTCGTCCCATGTCGGTGCCCTGCGTATTCTTGTAGGTAAGCGTGGCGGAAAGTTTGTCGTACCTGGTCAGTTGAAAGCTTGCAGCCTGGTTAATCGTTGCTGCTATGCCAGGAGTGTGACCGCCACTGATAACTGTCGGCGTAACTGCAATAGTTGGCAGGCCAACCCCAAAGCCGGTTTCCTGTGCGCGAAAACTAAGCGGCATTGGGTAGACTGGCTGTGATATTTTCTGTAGAACCATCCCGCTGAGCCAACTATTAGTTGGCGGTACTATCGACGGCGCAACATGTGACGTATCGGCCGATGAGCCGTCCTTTGTTGGTAACGATTTGAGAGTTGCCGCGTCAACGAGCGGCGTCGACCTTTCTGTTGACGAGTGCTGGCGTAATAATAAACTACCAACAACAAGAATGGCGGCTATCAAAATACTTGTTCCTATTATAAGTGATTTCTTCATTACGCACCGCCTGGCTTGAAGAGTTGAATGACGAAGGTATATACCGTCTGGTACCAGTTAGAAGTCTTAAGCTGAAGGGTTGCTTGCACTGGAGTGCCGACCGAGAACCTGTAGTCACTAATATCTGCATTTTTGATTCGCGCTTTTACTACTGTGTCGGCATGATCACCGCTGCTGACGATGCTGATATCAAAGACCGTCGCCTGCATTGTTGTGTTGTCGGGGAGTGTGAGGCTTAATGTACTATTTTTACTAATCCGGGCGTAGTCCGGCGGAGAAAGTTTAAAAGTAGCAACCACATAGAGCGACCCGACGGTATTAATTGTCGCAACGATACCACCGGCTGGTGCATACGAGCCATTGTGGTAAAACACTTTGTCAACGACACCGTCGTCTGATGCTTTGATGAGGATGTTACCACTGGTCGGATCGATGGAGAACGGGAGAGATTTGGCTGACACGGTGCCGCTACTGAGTGAATCACTCAGCTGTGCGCTTTTGAGTTCGAACAACGTTTGGCCTTTTTTCACCTTATCGCCTTCTTCGGCGTTTTGCTTGACGACGAGGCCAGGATAGTCGGTTCCCAGTGAACTGGTATCGGCGGCAAGCTGTGCTTTATGAGACCGTGCGGTCGACATGCTCGTACCGAGATATAAGATGAGCGTCCCAACGAGTAGCAGTACGACAATAATGCCGAACATGAATTTTAAACGACTCGTAAACTTCATAATGTCACCCCTTTCTTAATTAATCGCTGCTCATGCTTCGCCGCCTTTTTAATCTTTGTGCGCTGGCGCCGTAGCGTATATGCCTCTTTCTGCGCCACCCACACGAAGTAGCCGAACACGACCGTATTGAGCGCATTCCATGCGAGTGAAATTGAAAACTCGTCAGTATAAATCGCCTTAGCGATACCAACCAGCGTCGTTAAGAATAAAAAGATATACACGTAGACCTGCATCCGGACGTAGTTGAACGGCGAATCGTACGAAACAGTGTTAGTGGCGCTCCAGGCTTGTTCGCGCCGAGAGAGAGCGTTGAAGAAGGCTTTAATATAGATTGGAAATGACGTGTTGGCAAGCATCAAGGTTTTAATCTTCAGACCCCCCATCGTGTAGAATGCCAAAATAAGTTGCGTGACATAAAAACCACTGTACATAATTGCCCATTGCCAGACCGGTATGCTCGTAGAGATTGGTGACAGGTTAAAATAAATCTGAAGCGGCGGCAGCATGAGGAGTAGCAACACCGAAAACCCGACGAAGTAGTACGAGGTGGTGGCAAAGTATTGCAGACGCTGATCGATTGTTAACTTGCGGGCAAATAGCGGGTTGTGGCGCAGAAAAATCTCAAAGCTTCCCGTCGCCCAGCGTAGCTGCTGTTTGGAATAGGCCTTGAGTGTTTCCGGTGTTTTTCCAACCGCAAGCACCGTCGGTATATATATGGAGTCGTAGCCAAGTTCGTGCAGGCGTAGTGACGTCCAGATGTCCTCGGATTTGGAGGCCTCATGAATACCACCAATCGCGTCAATTGCCGAACGACGAAATATGACATTAGTGCCGACACAAAAGGCCGCGTTAAAGCGATTCTTCCCAGACTGAATCAGCGAATAAAAGACGTTTTGCATAAAACTTGCCGCAGTTGACACAAAGTTATCATGATTATCGTAAAACTGAGGAGTCTGAACGAACGCGAGATTGTCGTTTTCAAAAAACGGCAATGTTTCATAGAGGATAGTGGGCTCGGCAATAAAGTCAGCGTCGAGGATTAAAAAGTAGTCATTTTTGGTCTGACCAAGCGCATAGTTGATATTCCCTGCTTTGGCGTGATTGTGAATTGGCCGACGAATGTAATGGATGCCGATATCTTCGGCCATCTTCGCGATTTTATCAGAATCCCCGTCATCCAAAATATACGTTTCATGGAGGCCATAAATATTCTTTGCCGCAATAGCCGTCCGCTTCACCTCCTCCAGGGGTTCGCCGTAGACAGGAATAAAAACAGCAACGGTAATCGGTTTTTGGTGTACGAACATCTTGACTGATCGTGCAATCGCCGCCTCTTTCTTCCGTAGTATCTTAATCGCCGATTTGCCGACGGGTGCATTGTAAAGTTCGGCTTGTGCGCTGTGATACTCGAAGTTGCGGGGATTAAATCGCCCACTTAAAATTGTCCAAAACGACAATAATCCTTGAATAATCAAGAAGATTTCAGCGGTGAGTGCCAATATATATGGCAAAGGGTCACCGCGATACGCCGGCTGCAACAGGTAGTTCAGGTACACAAATGCACCAAAGGTGGCGACGAGCAATACAAGTGTGACTGTTGGTGAGGTAAGGTTTTTTTCTATTCTATTTGCTGACTCTTCTAGCTCTACTGATTCATTCACGGCAATGTCTCCAGTATAAGTATTAGTATCTTCGGTCGTAATAATAGCCTCTTCTGTTTAATTGGTATGTGAGATATATCACAGTACTTTTCTGTGGTGTGTCGTTTTTTGCTAATCTGCGAGATAGTTAGGGGGTGCGTCGTATAGCCTTGTGACTTCGTGTGCTGTGTTGTTGAAGCTCGAGTGTGGATTTAGTTTCGCCTGCATGATTCCTCCTGGGTTACGCTAATGTCTCCTCCTATTATACCCTAACGAATAATAAGGCTCGGTTATTAGCCTATTCTGTATGATTCACGTGTGAACGTGTCGAAGAAAACGCTCCACGGATTTGACTGTCCTGTAATTCGATCAGATAGAATCATGCCGGCAAGTACGCCGCTGGTCATTCCCCAGCCATTAAATCCGGTCGCGACATAAATATGCTTGTCATTGCTCAGTAATCTTCCGATATACGGTACGCCATCTTTCGTGGCATAATCTTCGGTAAACCACTGGTAGCCTACCTGTTTAATGGTGAACTTTGTATTGTAATCCTCTTTTGTTAAGCGGAAGGCTTCTTCGGGGGTGTCTGCTGCCATCTCTGCTTCGCTTTTGCCGCCGATAATAATGACGTCCCCTTTATCGGTGGGCTGATAGCGGACCGAGTGAGGTTCCTTGCCGGTGCTGAAAAACTCCCCCTGAGGCGTTGGTTCTTCGATATACACCCCGAGCGCGTAATCTTTAAACTCGAAGAGATCCTTGTACGTGCCTTTTGGGTCATAGAAAGGTTTGTGCGTCGCAACCACAATATCTTTTGCAGATACGATACCTTTATCGGTTATCAGCTGGTAGTTGCCCTGGCCGTCGGTGTGAATGTCGAGCGCCGTCGTGTGTTCGAACGCACTCGAACCGTCACTATTGATTATTTCAGCAAGTGCTAAAAGGTACTTCCTTACATGGAACTGCGCTTGATTTTCGAACATAACAGCACCAAAGGTTTCATAGGGCAGCGGTACGTTCTCGACGAATGATGCCGGTAGGCCCACCTGGAGCGCAGCTTCCGCTTCCTGTCTTACCTTCGCTGTGTCGTCCTTGGTTTGCGCATAG
Organism: Candidatus Saccharibacteria bacterium UBA4727; assembly: GCA_002404195.1. Taxonomy (GTDB): domain Bacteria; phylum Patescibacteriota; class Saccharimonadia; order Saccharimonadales; family Saccharimonadaceae; genus UBA6022. Next base: position 36,154 of record DHJF01000007.1, read on the forward strand.
GTGTAGGCGGGCAGTCGCGAAAAGTCGCAATCGATTGCGTATTGGTGGATGATTTCTTCTATTTTGCTAATCGCCGCTTCATTTGCCTCGCCGTACAGGCGCGCACCCGCTTCGCCAAAGCGCTTCGTTAACTTTGCGTAGGTGATGCCATGGAGCGATGTCACTTTTGCGGTCGTATTGCCGGTGGTTCCCTCGATAATACGATCTTTCTCGATCAGCGCCACCGTTTGCCCGCTCTCTTTGAGCATATGCGCGATAGATATTCCGGCGATACCCCCACCAACAACGACCGTATCTACCTCAATGTCATGACCCAGAGACGGGTATGAGGTAGACGGTGTCGTTGCAATCCATATCGAACGTGCGTCTGGTTCCGTGTTCATCTTTTCTATCCTCACTTTCGTAAGTTACTCTGTGACGGTAATGGTACCTGTCATGCTAGGGTGTATTGAGCATTTATACGCAAAGGTTCCTACTTCGTTGTAGGTAAATGAATACGTCTGGTCCTTTGCGAGGAGAGGGCTGCCCGGGCCCGCTTTGTTGTCGCTCTCTATGACGGTATGGGCTATGTCGTCGTGGTTCGTCCATTTTACGGTTGTTCCTTTTTTGACGGTGAGACTAGCGGGGCTAAAGGCGAAATTCTGTATGCTTACCTCATTGCTAGTGGTTTGCTGGGTGTTTTGGTTTTGGCCCTGGCTCTGACTTGGGGTTTGGCTTGAGCTTGGCTGACTCATATTTGGCATTGTTGACGGAGTTGTGGTTGGCTGCTGCCGGTGTCCCGCTAGGTAGGTGCCCAGGGCGATGAGCGCCAACACGATAACCAGTGAAATGGTGATGATAGGTGCTTTTTTCATTGCGTGAACCTCCGTAGCGTCTCTTTAAAAGTTAAAATAATAATAACTTTGTATTTTTTGGCAGCTGTGCGCGAATATCCTGGATCTCGCCGTCGCTGATGGCATCTTTTATGGCATGCCACGATGAAAGGAGCTGCTTTTTAGCATGATCGATGGTGATGTTCTGAAGTCTTGCGACTTGCTCAAGAATATCCTCCTTTGCCGTACTCCTTGTTGCAAAAACAGAGAGCGCACGGTCTTTCAACTCGTGAGGCAGTTGACTCGCAAAATCTTTACGCTCTCCTTCTGTAAGATGAACGGCGAGCGTTTCGACCGTACAGTCGAGCGCATCCTTTGATTCACTATCAGAGAAACCTGAATATTGTTGGACTTTTTTGATCATTTCCCGGTATTTCATGACTACACCTCCCCGTTATTATTGCTTCGATTTTTACCGAATCTTTCATAGCCCGCCCAACGCCGGGCTGGCTATTATAATCTTATTTAAGTTCCACGTTCCAAACCCCATGTTCGCCGTGACGCTGTTAGTGCTTAACTTTACGTTCGTTTGGATACCCATACCCGTCCTCCCGTTTAGCTTTATACTACTCATTATATGCCTTCTCGTTCAAACGTTCAAACGGTCTCCCTGGTGGATGATTTTAGAATTTTCGATAACAAACTGAGAACGATACCTTTAGCCCCTCAATAATCTTAATCATCAATTTTGCTATAATAAGAATGTAGAACATTTCAACGAAAAGGAGGCGGTATGTTAACAGCTCTTAGTGCATTCAGTGGACTTTCAGTAGATGATATCAAAAAAGCCAAAGAATTCTACGTAGATACCTTGGCGTTGAAATTAAATGATGACAGTATAGGGCTGCAACTTGAGCTACCCGGCGGCGGTCAACTGTTTATCTATCAAAAAGATAATCATGTTCCTGCAGCCTTTACTGTCCTTAACTTCGTCGTCGAAAATATTGACGCTACTGTTGACCACCTTGTCGATCACGGTATAAATTTCGAACGATACGATAACATGCCCGCTAGCCAAGATGAGAGAGGAATTTTAAGAGGCAAAGTCGCACAGCAAGGACCAGACATAGCCTGGTTTAAAGATCCTGCTGGAAATATACTGGCAGTACTTGAGGAGTAAATCGGGATTTGAAATCTATCCGACGACTCCTCGTGGACGATCTTAGAATTTTTAATCTTGAGTGAGTTCATAGCTCCCGTCGAGTGGTTGGTCGAATCTTTTCGCAAAGTCATCCAGCATGTCGGATGTAATTACATGATTGTCACTACCGGGGCTAGTATTACGTATTTCGAGGCGTCGGTTTAATTCTTCAATAGGTACGTCGAAATAATAGACGCGACACTCGGCTCCAATAGACTCGATGTAATCACGATACAGTGATCTTTCAGCCTCTCTCCATGGGCAGAAGTCTAAGATTACTGATTCGTTTAGGCCGACCAGCTCTTTTATGTGAGACTTTATTAATTCATTGGCCTCTAATGCGATCTCTTCATTCCATTTAGGGCTATTTAGATCACCTCCAAGTTTTGAGTATTCTTCATCGAGTGAAAATCGAGCAATGCCCAATTCTTGCACTAGCTTTTTGCTACAAGTTGTCTTACCAGAGCCAGGCAGTCCAAGCATCATATGTACGGATGGTTTCATTGTTTAACTTTACTTTGCCAGATGGTTCTTAGTCGACTAATAGCGAGTGTCGACAAAAAGAACCCTGTCGGGGGGACGATTGCATTAATCCAGGGATTACTATTACCAATCACGTAGAGGTAGATTAGTACAACGATATAGGTAAGGATGATAATTGCGACTTTTCGAGTCCAGCTCACTTCCCACTGCTTATCCAGTGAGACTTTTGCGTTACGCTGTTCAATATCATGTACGCGCGCAACTAAGTCTTTGTTTGAATTCATATATTTATCATATCAAATAAAAAAGTGTCCGAAGAAATCTTTTATCATTGCGCTTACGCTCGGCAGCCACTAGTGAACGAACTTCTAAACTATAAGCTCGTAGTGTAGGTATTTTGTATATAAGCCAGAAGTTCGGGAAACTGACTTTGTTCAATAAAATGTTTACCATTAGGAATACTAAAATGTGTCGCATCAAGTTCTTTTGCGATCGTGATAAATTCCTCTTGTGGAATATAAGGATCGTCATCTCCGCCGAATAAGGCTATGTGGCGTGTATTCGTTTTAATTTGATGCCATTGCCAAGGCGTATTAAAATAGCCGCTTTGCTTCTCAAGGTTATCACCTAGGTCTGTATATGACGGGGATACGAGTACGAGCCCATTTACTTGGTGGCTCTCTGCGTAGCGCATTGCGGCAACGGCGCCGGACGACCATCCGACGATAACATCTTTCTCGCCTATCTCTATATGATTTTCCATGAACGGAAGCCAGTATATGGAACGAGCGATGATTGAATCGGGCATTGTTTCAAAGAAAGTTGCATAGTTAAGGTTTTCGAGCTCGTCCTTTAGCCATGGTGTCCAGGCAAACGCCCAATGCGTAGATTGGTTACCGTGAATAAAGACGATGCGCTGTTTCATACATGGAGTATAACAAAAAAGAACCTCCGAAGAAATCTTTAGTCTGGCAAGGGCTATTAAATATAAAGTCATCAACAGTACGCTATACTAGTAACATGAGTTCCCGATATGCCCTTTTTGAAATAGACAAACTTCGCGACCGTTTTGCTCTTGCCAGCGGCGTTCCGAAAGGCATCAAGCCACACTACAACATCAGTCCAGTCCAATCCGTACCCGTTGTCGTTTCCCGCGATGGCAAAAACGAAATGGAGCTAATGAAATGGGGTTTTATTCCAAAAGGCGCTCCGAACGCTAATTCTGTCTTTCGCTACAAAACCTTTAACACTCGTTCGGAAGGTATTTTTGATAAACCAGCTTGGCGAACAGCCGTTCGTACGACTCGCTGCCTAATTCCAGCCAATGGGTTTTACGAATGGAAAAAGACCACTGACAGCAAGCAGCCGTTTTATATTAAGCCAACCGACCAATCGGTCTTTGCTTTTGCAGGCCTCTATAGCGCGTGGACAGACCCCGAAGGTAAGGAGTGGGCGACATGCTCGATCATCACAATTGATTCTGGCGCGGAAGACGACATGACACCAAGCCGCCTGCCAATCATCATTCATCCTGACGACGAGGCTGATTGGCTTAATCCTGAAATCAATGACGTCGGCGTACTGTATCGCTTCATGCTCCCTTACAGTGCTGATCAACTTACGATCATCAAAGTCGGCGATGGTATCAATTCAGCAAAAATCGACACACCACAGCTTATTGAAAAAGTTGCTCCAGCTACCCCGCGCTCGTCAAAAAAGTAACGGGAACATTAATCGCAGCATCACGCTTCGGCGACACTGCTTTGCGAACATCTTTAGTCAAGGTTATACGCTGTTTTTCTGAATACCCCTTAGGTACTGTTAGATTTTACCCAGACACTCTATAATGAAGGTATCGCTTATTATGAATAAAAAACAAACACGCCTACTATTGCTAGCCAGCTGCCTACTGGCGATTGTTATTGGTGGTGTCGTTATCTACCATTTCTCTCTATCGAAACCATCCGCTGTAGGTTCGGGACCGACTCATTTGGTTACGACGAAGCCGATTACTCAGGAACAATCTGTGGGTGGTACATCGACTCCCGGAGTACGGCGGACGACGCCACAGTATCCGTCCTCGCCACCCCCAGTAGCATCATTACCGACGGCGAGTCAAACGCCTGCGCCAAAACAAGTGGCGATTCGAGCCGGCGTGACAAAAGAATATCCGTACTATGCACTCATGTTGCCGAATGATCCGTATGCGCAGTCGAGCTGGGCACTTCAAGCTACTCAGACACCGGCCGCCTGGGATCAGACGACCGGTTCATCGGTAATTGTTGCGGTGATTGACACCGGCTTTGCCCTCGATCACGAAGATCTTAAATCGCAGTGGTATCAGAATCCTGGTGAAACTGGCATGACAAAGCTTGGCGATCGTTGTTGGTCTGGCGCCCCTAAAGATAAAGCCACGAATGGCTGCGACGACGATGGTAACGGTTACACTGATGATGTCCAAGGCTGGAACTTTGTTTCATCAACGAATAATCCTCAAGCTGGTCAGCTCAACCCAACTGGTGCAGCTGTCTCCCATGGTACTGAGACGGCTGGACTGACCGGAGCGGCGAGCAATAATGGCGTAGGTATCGCCTCCTTTAATTGGAATACTCGCCTGATGCCCCTCCAGGCGCTCAACGATGACGGTGCTGGCTACACCAGTGGCGTGACTGCCGCAATCTATTATGCGGTTGATAACGGTGCGCAGGTAATCAATATGAGCCTCGGGGGCAGTCAACCTGATCCGGCCATGGATGCCGCTATTACCTACGCCTATGACCACAACGTTGTTGTTGTCGCGGCGGCCGGTAACTGTGGTACGGGCACGGAACTTGGCTGCGACCCGAGTAACCCTGGCGCAATGGGCTACCCGGCTCTGAGTAATCACGTCATTGCTGTCGGTGCCATAGACAGTACGCTGCAACGGGCTAGCTTCAGTAGTTATGGATCAGGACTTGATGTTGTGGCGCCTGGCGCTGGCAGTATCGCGTCGCCAATGTGGCAGCCAAGTAACCAAACGTCAAGCTACGCAGGCACGCTCTATGGCACTTCGTTTTCATCTCCCTTTGTCGCAAGTCTTGCGTCGCTCATTAAAGCCGTTCGACCGAACGCTACGGCGGACGACGTCACTGCCCTTATTGACGGCTCAGCTCAAAAAGTGAGCGCAATGGGAAGTTATCCCTATACACTCCAATATGGTCATGGACTTATTAATAGTCAGTCGGCTGTAGCGATTGCGGCGGCGCTAAACGCTTCGGCGTCAACTCCGACACTTCGCCAAACAGGTAATGAGGTAACGGAGCATCGATACTCTCCGACCTCAGCTATGGCGAGCGGCTGCCAGGTAGCTCCAGGTACGTACTGTACTATTTGGCTCCATGACGATACGACTGGGTATGATCGTTACCTACCCTACACGAAAGCTAGTTCTGATGGCTTAACTGGGTGGTCGTGGACTGGTGACATCCTCCAATCACAGCCATGGTCGGTGCGTGCCGTACAAGGTTCGGCAATTTCACCGATATCATATGGGCTGTCTTTGAAATAGTTTCCTACGCCTAGAACGAATCCGGCATAGGGCGTAGAACTTTTGAACTACAACAACCCGTCACTTATTAATTTTGGCAATAGAACAAACTTCAGGCCTTTTGATAAGTGAACATCATCATCTTTTGCATACCAAATAAAACCAGTTATCTCATTGTTTATCGCCAGTTCTCCGCTAACTTCAACTATGTAACTGGATACTTTTTGATTATCAAATTCATACGATAGATAATGAGATAATGTTGCGATATCTACGCCCAACTCTTCTTGTACTTCTCGGTGGACTGCTTCGATGGGTGTCTCTTCGTTTTCAATACCTCCACCGGGCGTCCAGTAGAAATCAGCATCGTGGCCCGTCAGAAGTAATATCTTCCTATCCTTTATGATAATGGCTCGCGATGTGTGTCTCATGTAGTAATCATATCAAACAAAAAGACTTCCTAAGAAATCTTTTTGAATAGTTATGCAGCTCGTTAGTATGTCAGAATAACATGGCGTTTTTTAGATAAAGTTTTGTGGTTGTTGCGGTATTTGCACCGGCTGCGTTAGCGGAGCCTGGTCGGGTACCCGCGCCGTTTCGATAGCCTGTAACTTTCGTCGCCAAATAGTGAACCCTATCCATGCAACAGCGCTTACGATGCAGGTAATGCCGCTAAGGAGCGCTAATTGAGCTGATAGACCTACGATAATCGTTTTAATAAGTGGTATTACTAAGTCGCCGATTTGCCCAGCGAATACATTTGATAAGCCGAAGTCACTGTCTCTTGCTATCCATATCACTGCAATCGCAGGAATGAGGGTGAGTAGCATGCCGAAGAAAATGCGTCGGGACAAACGAGAAGATGCCGCAGGTCGACGCCCGTCTGTTGTGGCTAATATAACAACCGCGATACTGACGATCGCCACAATTGGGAGAATGATCAGAAGCATATCAATGCCTGCACGGATAGCTGGTAGTTGAGCGAGGGACGATTTGTTTGATTGCTGAAGATTTTTCTGACTACCCTTCGCAATCGATGCATTAGTAATCGGCGCAGCGAAGGCTCCTGACTCATTGACACTTTGCGTAGCTAGCTGGCTGGCAAATTGTTTCGTCGTGACGCTACTTGGTCGACAAGTTGATTGTTGTGCTTGTCGGATGGACTGGCAAACGGGTAGCGCTGCAACTTGTGGCTTGACAGCTTTAGTTAGCTGCTGAATAAACGTATCGCGTTTTTGGTCGATTGGTATCGAAAACGTAAACTCTGGAGACTTGCTTTCCATCCAGTCGTAAACGTTGTTGACGATACCTTCGACTTGCGCTTGGACGAAGTCTGGTGTGAATGTCGTATTGAGCGCGGTCTTAATGGCTTCTGGCGACACACTGACACTCGTTTGTGGCTGCGGGTTCGGGTTACTACCCTGCCCGCTTTCAGTATTTGCAACCTGGACAAGTGCCGAGGGTAGTCCTTTATCGTAAATCTTGCTAGCAACGAGCCAATCTTTAACTACTGTGCGATTCATGATAGTGGACTGTAGGGCTAATAGGGAAATGGAGCCAGAAATCGCAACAATACAGACAAAGCCGGCGAAGCTAACTAAAATCGCTCGTAAGATATTCATAGAGTTATTTTACCTTGTTTTTTGTGTTTATCGTAAGCGGAATCGTTGACGAGCCTAGCGGGTCATTTATTATGTTTCTGATTGGGCAGCCCCTAGTGGACGAGTTAAGAACTTTAACTATGCAGTAATTTGTCTAGTGCGCTATCAATATCTTTGGTGAACGTATCATCTCCAATTTCAATGTAGGTCATATTATACTTAGTAGATTCGTTGGCTATATGCCGACTGAACGAACTATTGAATACTGAAAAAGCTTCTATAGTCTCATCTTCTAGTGAGTGCATCCAGTCATCCTCATTATCACGGGCGGATTTTAGAATTACGTTGTAATGACTTTCGGATTGGTTGCCTAGGAAGATAGCCTTGTATTCGTAATCCACACTGCTTAATAGTTCGGGTAAAATAGCGATACCTTCGATTAATACATCGAATCCATCTTCTAGATTACTTTTAACAAAATCATTCACTGACTTGAATACGATTGTCGATTCCCTATTTTGTATATCTATAATGGCTTCAGGATGAGTTTTTATATAATTTCTACGCGCAGGATCGTTTGAAGTGTACTTACCTAAGTGAAATAAATCTGGATATTCGTCTTTATTCAGAGCTTGACGTAATGTATAGCGGAGAGCATCGGTTGAAGCAGCCATCATAGGTTTTTCGTGTAATAGTTTGATTGTAAGTGTAGTTTTGCCCACTCTTGGTGTGCCACCTATGAAATATGCCTTCGCCATGCAATAACTATATCAAATAAAATAGACCATATTTCATAATCTATTCAAACATAACTAATTTGGCAGCTCCTAATAGACGAGTTTCAAAACTTTGAGGCTACTTTGGTTGGTCATAATATGTAGACTTGCTGTATTCGAGCAACCCTTCAAATATCACTCGTGTGTATTGTGAGGACTTTTCAAGTAGCTCTGTATACTTCTTAGTAAATTCATCGTAAGTTATTGGCTTCTCTGCGTATGATCGCCAGTTATCTAAATCGCCCATGATTAGCTGCTGTATCTTATCTACCGACCAAACAAAGAGGGCTTCCGCATCTTCTTTTGTTTCATATTTTTGTATTGATGTAACCAAATCACTAAATCCTTTGTACTCTACGGAAAGTCGGTTAAGTGATTCTTGCTCACGTATGACCTTTTCGTTTCGCTCAGCTTCACTTGCGAATGTAGGCACGTCGCCAGCATATCTTTCGACAAAGTCGTGAGTTAGCGCATATTTAAATACTTTAGTTATATCAAGATCCAGAGTATATTTATCCAGAATATACCAGCACAGAATTGCAACTGTCATGCTGTGTTCAATATCATTCTCTCGCCTGTTTGTATGAGGAAGGTAATGCTTACGATCAATCAGCGACATATCAATAGTCATCTTCTGTATAGAGAAAAGTAACGGATCTGGTTTGTTCATGCTTTAATCATACCAAACAAAAAGACCTCAGAAGAGATCTTTTACTACTATACTTATGCTTGGCAGCCCCTAGTGGATTAGTTTAGAACTTTCTATCAATAGTTTTCTTGGCCTGCGGCAGTTTCCTAAAAAGTAGCGGTTGCAATATATTCTCGAACATGGGGCTCCTGCATGGCGTAGAGCTATTCTAAATTTGCTATTCTTAGTTCTGATTCTAGAATAAAGGAATCAGCTAAAGACACGTCAATATAACCAAGTTCTTGTAGTATTCGTGCAACGGCCGTAAAAGCGATACGAGCTAGCTTTATGTCACTTGCCCTTAGGGCGGGCTCGGTTACAGCGTTACTTAGAGCAAATATCTCATCAAGATTTTCAAATGGAGTAACGCCTAATTGTTCGATTGAGTTCATGATTTCGGTAATTGCCTTTGCATTGATTAGTAGTATATATTATGCGGTGCTTTTCTGAGAAAGCAACCTATTCTTTAAACAAAAAGACTTCCGAAGAAATCTTT
>DHJF01000038.1:0-3120 GCA_002404195.1 Candidatus Saccharibacteria bacterium UBA4727
CGGAGGTAAATGAAGCCACGGCTGATGATGTCTGGGCTGGTCATCAAACGGCCGCTACCACGAGCTACCGTCAACACCACCACAAACATACCCTCACCGGCCATGTGGATACGGTCTTTGAGGACGACTTCGGACACAATCGCGCCGCTGTCGTCGTACATAATACCGCCAACTTGGATACGGCCGTTCTTCTTAGCACCTTCAGCGGTAATTTCAATCACGTCGCCACTGTCGCAGACAAAAATATTGTCGCGTGGAATACCAGCTTCTTTTTCAGCGAGCTCGGCGTTGTGAACCAACATGTGGAACTCGCCGTGAATTGGCAAGTAGTAGGTCGGGTTCAGCGCGTTAATCAGCTTGACGTGGTCGTCGTAGTAGCCGTGTCCCGAAACGTGCAGCGGACCGATGCCTGTCAGGTGGGTTTTGCCGTTTTGGATAACCGCACTACCTTCACGCATCAAACCGTCAACCGTACGTGTGACGTATTTTTCGTTACCAGGAATAGCGTTTGAGCTAAAGACGATAACGTCAGAGTTTTTGATCTTAATAAACTTGTGTGAACCAGTGGCCATACGGTTAAGCACGGCGTTAAACTCACCCTGTGAACCAGTACAGACAATCGTGACTTTACCGTCAGGCAGTTTCACGACGTCTTCCATCTTGACGACAACGTCTTTAGGAATCTTAATGACGCCCGCGCGCAATGCGACTTCGAGGTTTTGGATCATACTATAACCAGCAAACGCCACCTTGCGGTCGTGCGTTTTAGCTTCTTCCAAAATACCTTGCATACGGTGAATCTGTGACGAGAAACAGCTCAAAATGAGGCGGCTGTTTGGATATTTTTCCATTACCTGACCCATTGATTGCTTAATTTCTGGTTCGCCGTGGGTGTGACCACCTTCTGACTCACAGTTGGTTGATTCGTTCATTAGCATCAAGATGCCTTCGGTTGTGGCAATTTCAGTTAAGCGAGCGAGGTCGAATGGTTTACCGTCGACAGGCTCTTCTTCAAAGCGCCAGTCACCGGTATCGATCACCACACCAAGTGGCGTGCGAATCACCACCGCAGTGGCGTCTGGAATCGAGTGATTTACGCGAACCAATTCGACTGAGAAACTGTCACCCAGCTGAACACGTTCGTGCGCTTCAGGGTCAAGCTCGTGATAGTCAGGCACGAAACCGCTGGTGGCTTCTTCCATGGTGCGCTGCAACATACCAAGCGTAAACTTGCTGGCGTAAACAGGCGCTGGAATTTGATCTGCGACGTGGCGATAGGCACCAATGTGGTCGAGGTGGCCGTGTGTAAAGACGTGACCGCGAATTTTGTGCCTGTTCTCAAGCAAGTAAGTAATATCTGGCGTAATGTAGTTGATACCTGGATAGTCGGCACCTGGGAATAGGAAGCCACAGTCAATCACTACGATGTCGTTATCGTATTCGATTGCCATCATGTTTTTACCGATACCCATTTCGCCGAGGCCACCAATTGGCATAATCTTCAGCTTTGGACTGTTGTCACGCGGCTGGCGTTTTTGGTCGGCCAAACTAAACTGACGACCATGGTAGCCGTTAAAGAGCGATTTGTTAACTGGGACGTTAATCATGTGCTGTGAAGCGCGGAGGTTGACGTTCTCGCTGGTGCGACGCTGCGCACGGAATACTTCACCCTTACGAGTCGTCGTGTTGTTAAGCACTGTGTTGTTTGATTTTGGCGCGCGCGGCTGTTGCGGTCGTTGCTGCCTTGATTTGTCGTCACCTTCTGGTGTTGAGAGTCTTCGTTGACCCATATGTTTTATTTCTCCTTTTGGTTATGAAATAAGTAATATTACAAAATAATAAATACGAGGAGAGGGGCAAATTTCATGTCTCTGACAGTCGGTTCCCTCTTTGTAAGTAGATCTAGTATAGCAAATCTGACTATTCTTGACAAGTTAGGCAAGTTTTTTGATAATTTCGGGCACACGCATAAAATCGTCGGCTAGCGTCTGGCGTAAGCTACCGTTATAGAGCGCAGCGGCTGGGTGATAGAGTGGTATCAAACAATACGTCGCGTCGTCGTCTATCGTAACATCGACCGGTTGGCCGTGGATGTTACCAATGACAGCACCGGGCAAAAAATAACCCATACTGTGACGGCCGAGCGTAATTACTACTTTGGGATTAATGATCTCGAGTTGGCGCAGTAGATATGGCCAAAAGGTCTGTTTTTCGTCTTTTGAGGGGTCGCGGTTCTTGGGCGGACGATACTTCACGATATTCGTAATATAGACGTCGGCCCGTTCTAGGCCTGCCGTCGCAAGCATCTCGTTTAAAAACTTACCACTAGCACCCACAAACGGGACGCCTTGTTCGTCTTCTTTTTTGCCTGGCGCCTCGCCGATAAAGACGATCTCGGCATTGAGATTACCGTCACCCATCACCAGCTGAGTCGCCTGCGCAGCTAAATCGGGGCAGATATTTTTAGCTAAAATATCTGCCCGCAAATTATCGAGTTGTCGCTGCTTGCTCATACCCCTACTGCGCTAATGCGCGCAGCTTCTTCGCTCGGACTGTAACCTTTTTCTGGTCTTTAATAGACTTTTTGGCAGCCTTCTTAATGGCGTTGGTATTATACACGACATCACGAATGTCTTTTTGAGCTGGTTTTACAAGTCGGAGTAGGTTCATAAAAGAGTCCTTTCTAAATCAATTTTAGTATACCGCACCTCTAGCAAATTGTCAATTTCAGCCGCGTCATAAGCGACACTAAAATTGTCACCTTCTAAATCTTTGCGAATAACAGCCGTGGTAATCTTCTCTCCAAATCTATCACGCGCCACGCGGACATTCTCTGGAACATTTACACACGCCTCAATGAATCCCGCTTTATCAACACCTCGTTTCGTAACAAGTTGACGGTCCTTGGTGTGCTGCCATGCTAAGGCTGGATCTTTCCAGACATAAAATAAAACAACCGTATGGCGTTTGAGCGCACTACGAATATTTTCGACAGCACGAATTGAGCCAAAAGTACCATCTAGGATAAAATCTAGCCTGTGTTTTCGGCAGTAGATGACAGTTTCGTCGACGATAATATGCGCAGCGCCTCGATACTTGTAGTAATTTTCGGGCTTATAG
>DHJF01000038.1:3164-14801 GCA_002404195.1 Candidatus Saccharibacteria bacterium UBA4727
ATAGTCATCAAAGAGTTTCACTATCTCATCCATATCAATACGGACAACATTGAGGGTATCAGTAAAAAGACGATCGAGGAATTCCGTCTTACCGGCACCTGGAATACCGGCAGCAAAAACTGCAAGTGGTGATTCGCTCGCTAGATGAGGCCGAGCCTGCCCGACAATCTCCTGAACGAGCTGTTTCTTGTTCGTCTTTGCCCACTCGATATAGTTCATATCCTTAGTATACTAAATTACAAACAGACATCTGCAACTGGTTTTGTCACCAAGTTGGTTTGGCCGCGCGGGCCAACAATATTCACCACCACGATGACGCTTGGCGTCTGTTTGGTTTGATAGTAGAGCGCCCTAATGATGGCATCACGCAGACTTTGTTTAATAGTATCTAGATTGGCGCGGTTTTTACGGAGACCGACGAGTTGCTGACGCACCAGGGCGCGCAGAATATCGAGCGCGGGGGCATTATCGCGCACAGCAATCGAACCGCGGGTAATAATATCAGGGCTTGACAGCACCTGACCACTGCGCTTGTCGAGCGTTACTATGACGACCATAATGCCGTCGTCCTGCAGCATCAAACGATCACGGGTGACAATTTCGGGCACCACACTGCCCGTTTGATCAACCAGCAGTGAGCCGGCGGTGACTTCGCCAACCAACTTTGGCGCGTGCTGATCACTCAATTCAAGCACGTCGCCATTCTCTAACATCAAGATGTTTTGAGGTTTCAATCCGGTCACGACACCAACCTGCGCGTGATACTGGCGGTTGAGCGCCCCACCATAAATTGGTAATAAATAGCGTGGCTTGGTGAGCTGAATCATCTCTTTACTTTCGTCGCGGTTACCGTGGCCCGAGACATGCAGCGGGCCGCAGCCGTCAATTTCGTGCGTCGGGTGACGGAATTGTTTGACGCCAACCCGCGCCAGATCATCGCCCACCCGCTGGTAACTCTGCTCGTTACCTGGAATCGGCGTGCTGCTAATAATCACACTGTCGCCACGCTTGAGCTTAACAAAGCGATGCTCACCGGCTGACATGCGGCTCATAGCTGCGCCGGGCTCGCCTTGCCCACCGGTACAAATCACCACAAGCTGATTATCTGGCAATGTGGCAGTATCAGCCATGGCAACCAGCGTATCCTTAGGCACTTTCAGGTTACCCAGGCGTACTGCTAGCTCGGCCGTCGCCATCATGCTGCGACCATCAAACGCCACTTTGCGGCCGTTATCATGCGCGGCGGTAATAATCATCTGCACACGGTTCATGTTACTTGAAAACACAGCGGCAAAGACGCGCCCGCTTGCTGCTTTCATGATGTCGTCGAAGCTTTTCTGCAAGGTATGCTCCGTCGGCGTACGGCTAAGCTTTGTCGTATTGGTACTCTCACTCATCAGGAGTAAGACGCCTTCATCGCCCAGCTGTTTCAGCCGTGCGATGTCAGTTGGTCGAGTATCGAGCGGCTCAGGGTCGAGCCGAAAATCACCGGTGTTAATAATACGCCCAACTGGCGTATCGACTACGATCGCCGACGACTCGGGAATGGAATGCGTCACCCGGACGAGCTCGACTTTCAGCGCACCGAGTTGAACAGCTTCATGCTTGTCCATATCAAGCGTACACGTATCAACCACGATTTCTAAGCCGTCTTCACGCGCCTTCTCGAACTGTGCCTGCACCATGCCAATCGTAAATTGACTGCCGAAAACTGGTGCCGGATACTGTGGCAAAATGTGCACCAGCCCGCCAATGTGATCCATGTGGCCGTGACTAATCACGTAGCCGCGTAGTTTGTGTTTGATGGTTTGCAAATACTCAGTCACCGGAATGGCATAGTTGATACCTGGCAGATCAATACCAAGGTCGAAGCCGCAGTCTAAAATCAGCGCGTCGTTGCCGTATTCCAGGACAATGAGGTTCTTCTCTCCAATCCCATTTTGACCGCCAAGTGGCGTAATGCGCAGCTTGTCAGTCAGCGCCGGTAGTGCCTTACCTTTCGTAGTGCGGTAGCGCCGCAAATCGCGGTCGATCGTGTCAGTTTTGCGGCGACTCAGATGCGCCACGTCGTTATTTTTTTGTTGTTTCATATGATTTTCTCCTGAGAGGCTCCGCCTAAGAATGGGTATAAGTAACCCATAAAACAGAGATCGAGAACCTCACGTGTATGTTATAAAAGATTGAACAAGATAGTTCTTGGCCAAATGTAAACGGATGTTTCCGCTCTGATTTGTTCAAGAAAATTAGTTATAAGAAGTGCTTTTGCAAGCTAATTGTCATGAATATAGCACACTTTTCATAAAATAGCAAGAGACGCCTCTATGGACGCCTCTTGCATCTGAACGAGATTTGTTACGCTTGTTGCTCGGCGTCTTTAAGACTCAGGCTCAAACGGCCGCGTTCGTCGATGCCCGTCAGTTTGACGTTGACGATTTGACCTTCATGGAGAATGTCTTCGACTCGCTCGACACGTTCGTTCGACAGCTCACTAATATGCACCATACCGTCGATGCCTGGCATAATATTAATGAAGGCACCAAAGTCTTTAATCGTGACGACTTTACCTTCGTAAATGCGACCAACTTCTGGCTCCTCAGTTAGTGACTTAATCCAGTCGATTGCCATGGCAATCTTTCGTGGGTCAATTCCAGCCACAGTGATCAGACCGTCTTCTTTGATGTCGATTTGCGCACCAGTTTCAGCGGTAATCTTGTTAATGACCTCACCGCCCTTACCGATAACCGCACCGATTTTATCTGGGTTGATTTTAATCTTTTCAATCCGTGGTGCGTAGTCGCTGAGAGTTGGTCGTGGTGCTGCCAGTGTAGTCAACATGTGGGCTAAAATGTGGGCACGACCAGGCTTGGCCGTTTCAAGCGCCTGGCGCAAGATTGAAACGGGCAGACCATGAACTTTCATGTCCATCTGAATGGCCGTAATACCCTTTTCGGTACCGGTTACTTTAAAGTCCATGTCGCCTGCAAAATCTTCGGCATCAGCGATATCGCTGAGGACATACGGCGTGTCGCCGTCCATCATCAAGCCCATGGCAATACCAGACACAGGACGTTTCAGTGGGACGCCAGCATCCATCAGTGCAAGGACTGAGCTACAGGTTGCCGCCATACTGGTTGAACCGTTTTGGCTCATGATTTCCGTGACGCTACGAATAGCATACGGGAACTCTTCTTCAGTTGGGAGCACTGGCATGACCGCGCGCTCAGCCAGGTAGCCGTGACCAATTTCGCGGCGGCCCGGTGAACCAAGACGACGGACTTCACCCACGGTATAGCCTGGGGCGTTGTAGTGGTGCATGTAGCGGCGTTCGCCGTCGCTAATCTCCATCGTATCAACCATTTGGGCAAAGCTGAGTGGTGCCAAGGTCACAATGTTCAGGCCTTGGGTGACGCCACGAGTAAAGATCGACGAGCCGTGGGTGCGCGGTAGGACCGCTACTTCTGAGCTGAGCTGACGAATCTCGTCGAGCTGACGACCATCGGGACGTAGTTTGTGATCAACAATTCCCTTGCGGACATCTTTATGCAGCGCCATAGTAAAGGCTTCGTCGTATTCACCACGAAGTGCTTTATACTCATCGTCACCGATTTTTTCAGCCGTAGCAACGTGAAATTCATCACGCAGCGTGCTGACCAGTTCGTTGCGTTCCGGGTATGGCTTGCGTAAATCTTCACCAATTTTGCCTTCTATCCAGGCGTCAACTGCCGCTTGGATTTCTTCATTCGGAAGGACGAGTTCGTAACTCAGTGCCTCAACGCCAACACGCGCGACCAACTCTTTTTGAGCGGCAATCGCTGGCTGAAAAGCTTCGAACGCCCAGGCCAGGGCGTCGGCAATCACTTCTTCAGAGACTTCGTTGGCACCAGCTTCTACCATGGTAATACCAGTTGCAATACCAGCGACGACCAAGTCGAGATCGCTCTCGTCGCGCTCTTCAGATGTCAAAAAGGCCTTGAATTCGCCGTTAATTTGACCGACACGCAGACCGGCTACCGGGCCGTCAAATGGGGCACCGCTGAGCATCAGTGCGGTTGAAGCCGCAATCATCGCCACCATGTCGGGGCGGAAAGTCGGGTCCATCGAAAGGACGGCTGCCACGTTCTGAACCTCTTGGCGGTAGCCCTTTGGAAACAATGGACGAATTGGACGGTCAATCAGGCGGCCAATCAAAATAGCTTCGTCGCTTGGACGACCTTCGCGTTTAATAAAACGGCTGCCACTGATCTTGCCAGCTGCATACATTTTTTCTTCGTAATCAATCGACAGTGGGAAATAGTCCATGCCGCTGAGTGGTTTTTTGCCCACCATAGCCGTACCGAGCACGACGGTTTCACCGTAGGTTACGAGTACTGATGCGCTGGTGCGAAAACCAACACGGTTGACTTCTAATGTGAGCGGTCGGCCACAAAGTTCAGTGGTAACAGAAATAATTTCTTTACCACTTGGGTTGATAGTAGACATTGTTGTCCTCCTTATTTAATTGTTCACTCGCCTTCTTTATCGCGAATAAGTAACGGGTACAGTCATTCGTTGTATAAACAAATAGCTCTATCCAGCACTTCATCGCGCGCGGGTGATGCTTCTATTATACCTTAGAACTACCTAAGATATGCGCAACTCGTTCACTAAGTAGCTCGTAACGGCCACGTGTTTCATCGTCCGATAGCCGTTTTTCGCGAATTGACGAAAAACCGTCCAGTTCAAACGGCAAAACCGTCAGCGTGATTGGAATCTGATACTGCGACGCAGTTGTATCGACAACGACACCGCCATCAAGCACATTCACATAATGACGCTCGGCGATACCCCTACCCGCAACTTGATAGCGACGCAAGTCACCACCAAAATAATCTTGCATGATGAGTGAAGAGACAATGCAGTGCCCGCGTGCTGGATTCTGCTCGCTCCAGCCCGGATGATCAAAGGTCGTTTCATATGACCACGACTGGCGGAGCGCGCCAATAACTTGCTCGAGAGCGTACGGTGATGTGGCCTGCTGCATATAACCACTGTACCTTAGCTCGCGCGCCACAGTTGCATCACCACTGCCCGAGTTACCGCGAATGATAATAAGCTTCCCCACCGACATAGAATTACGCCGCCACGACTTCATTAGCCTGCATCCACGCTGCGAATTTCTTGTACTTGTTGCCTTCGCTCTCAAGCCGCTTAAAATCAGCATCGCTCATTTCGCCGAGCACCTTGTCACTGCCTTCGGGTATAAATATTTTGTGCAATTCGCTCCACGCGGTTGCCGCGTCCATTGAATGGATTTTGTCGGCGATACGACCAAGGTATGGCGCTTGACGGAAGATATGCTGCGTGCCTTGTTCGTCGACATACACCAATACACCGTCAAAATGCGCGCTGCGATCAGGCTTGCCATTCATAAAAGACATAATCCCCTCGGCACCAAGCGTTTCGTTCATATACTTGGCGTAAACGCCTGGAAAGCCGCCAAGTGCCGTAATATGAAACGAGCTATCGTCGACCAGCACCGGCTGACCGAGCAGCTCAAATGCCTGTTTGGCCTTTGATACCGCCACTTCTTCGCAGCTCTCTGCTTGCGGCTCGATAATATCGAGTGAGCGGGCATCAATAGCGATAGCTTGCAGGCCAACCCTATCAAGCGCTTTACGTAGGCTCACAAGCTTCCCCTGGTTCGTCGTTGCGAAGATGATTGTTTTCATATCACTATGGTACACTAAATCTACTATGATCCCGCGGGATCCGCTATTCGTAGACGTTCGGACGGACCGAACCGCTAGCGATTATCTTATATGAGTGGAAAACGGACTTGTACGTTTTTCCGAATGACGACATGTCACATTAGTGCGCTAGGACTAATATTACTACAATCAAAGGAGGCCTTTTATGACCGAACGACGCGTCAACGTACGAGGAATTATTTACGATAACGGTGCACTATTCGCACAGCGACTCTATAAAAAAGATCGTACCACCTACGACTGGTGGTGTATCCTTGGCGGCGGACTTAACCTACGCGAAACACTCACGGACGGCTTGCACCGCGTGATGATCGAAGAGACTGGTGTTGCGCCCGTGATTGGCAAGCTGCTCTTCGTACAGCAATATTATAATGCCGACCGCGAGCGTGAAGAACTGGAATTCTTTTTTCTTATCACCAACGCTCGTGACTACTACCATATTGACCTTTCAAAAACGAGCCACGGCGAGCTGGAAGTTGCTGAATATGGCTTTGTTGACCCGACAAAGGTCACGCTGCTCCCTGAATTTCTACAAACGATTGACCTGGCAGATTACGTTGTAAATGATCGCCCGGTTTATACCTACAACGAGTTAGGCTAGATTCAGCACTTCGCGAATAACCTGCGGCGTGACCGATGCAAGATGGTCAGCCGCTTGGTTAGTCGCCGCCAAGTAGCGGTCAACCAGCCACGTGCCAACTCTGTATAAACGCCAACGCTCGCCGGATTCTTTGTCGTAAAACGCCCAGCGTTGCCAGATTGGTACGTCGCCGTCGCTAGAGTTATAGGCAGTAGCGTCAATCCGAGTCAGTTCATCACACCACGCGGACAACTGATTGGCGTCTGTTGTTTGGTAATTGCCATACTCAGGCGCACCACCAAGCACATCACGTTCAAAAACAGTTGCCATGCCTTCATACAGCGCCGAGTCAAGACCAGAAAACTTGCCGGACTGGACGGTAAAGCCCTGTGCGATATGAAAACATTCATGCAAAAACGTTTGACGCAAAAAGACGAGCTGCCTGTCTTTGTCGACATACTCCGTATCAAATGACACGGTCATGATGTCGGGACTATAGGCCTGGCCACCGGTTCCTTGTTCGGGCACCAACCCCCAGTTATCAAAATAGATTTTCATCGCTGGCGGCAGATTTGGAAAATAGCGCCTTGCTTCGTCGTAATATGTCGCCAGTTTAGGTAACAGTGCTTTTTGTGGCATTAGCTCTGGCATATCGTGTATAACTTCAATGGAGCTAAATCGTTGCATGACCTGCACTTCAATTGCCAGCACTCCATAGCGCTGCTGGTCTTCAGCGGAGTAAAACTTTTCGTATTCTGCCGCAGCGACCTCGGCGGTGGGTGCCGTGGGGATAACATTGCGGAACCCTTCACTCGTTACCATTTCAAAAAATGAGGCATACCGGCGAATAGCAATAATACGGACGCGCGCTTGATTAGCTGGGCCATCATGCAAGATACCCTTCTCGTCACGGGTATCGCGGCGTAGGACCACCGTATCATCAATGGCATAGTCAGCAAACTTACCTTTATTGAGGCGGCCTTCGATCGTCTTACGACCATCGATAATGGCGTCAAGTAAGCTCGATTCTCGTCCGGAGTGCCATACTGTCATGTCTTTAGTATACAAGGAATGTGATAATGAAAAACTCCGCAATTACTTGCGGAGTCCGAGGGCGGCGACGGTTGCCTTGTATGCGTCGAAGTCTTTACGTTCGAGATACTTGAGCAAGCGCTTTCGTTTCCCTACCATCTGGATCAAACCGCGACGAGCCATGTGGTCGTGCTTGTTTGTCTGTAGGTGAAGGGTGATTTCTTTGATACGAGTCGTCAAAACTGAGGCCTGTGCTTGTGGGCTACCGACGTCGGCTTTGTGGGTCTGTGTCAAAGCGAGTGCCTTGGCTTTATTATCTGGTGTAATCATCAAGAGTCATTATAACAGGGTTAACCGAAGTTTTCAACAGGTAGGCACCCAATTAGTCGCTGATGCCAAAATCTGCCAGTGATTTCGCATCCGCCACCTGATATTCGGCAATCGATATTCGACGTAATGCCGTACAGTAGGCACCCGTGCCAAGCTGCTCACCAATATCGCTTGCCAGGGTGCGAATGTAGGTACCGCTGCTGACATGCGTGCGAATCTTCAGCTCTGGATAGGTATAGTCGACAATTTCGAGGCTGTGGACGGTGATGGTTCGCAGCGGAATCTCGACTTCTTTCCCCTCACGCGCTAGTTTATAGGCCCGCTGGCCGTCAATCTTAATAGCGCTAAAAATCGGCGGACGCTGCTGAATCTCGCCCGTAAAGCCCTTGATTGCCTCTTGGACGCGTTCCAGGCTCGGAACCGTATCTGATACTGCCGTCAGTTCGCCTTCGGTGTCGCCCGTCGTACTGGTTTGGCCGAGGTGAACCGTGGCCTCGTAGACTTTATCAAGCTTGGTGTAGTGGCCAGCGTTTTTGCACTCTTTGCCTACAACTAAGATCATCAGGCCGGTTGCAAAGGGGTCAAGCGTGCCCGTATGCCCGACCTTCACTTTTTTTTGCGCTTGGTTGGTCAGCACCCGGCGAACCCGGGCCACTACGCCAAAACTGGTCATCGCAGCTGGCTTGTCGATTAAAATAATTCCATCAGTCATTCCTACCAGTATACTAGAGATATGAAAAAGATTATTATTGGTATCTTCGCCCACCCCGATGACGAAGCCTTTGGGCCGAGCGGCACACTGTTACTCGAGGTTAAAGCAGGTAGTGACGTGCACCTGATTACCCTGACGAACGGCGATGCCGGGACGAACCCTAACAACCACACCAGTCTTGGCGAACTACGCCTGAGCGAATGGCGCGCTGCCGGTGCGCTGATTGGGGCGACCAGTATGTACTTTTTGGGCTACCAGGACGGCGAGCTCCATAACAAGCATATGATTGAAGCCAGCCAGCGACTGAGCGATATCGTACAAACGATTGCCGAGCAGGCCCCTGCTGATTCCAGCATTGAATTTATAACCAATGATCTCAATGGCATCACCGGTCATATTGACCATATCGTGGCCGCACGCGCTGCCTGTTTTGTCTTCGATACCTTCAAGCAGCGCGACGCCCGCTTCTCGCGCATGCGCCTGGCCTGCATCCCACAGACCAATCTGCCAACTAGCAACACTGATTGGCTGTTTATGGAGGCCGGTAGAACCGACCAAGAGATCGGTGAGACGGTCGACGCCAGACACCTACAACCAGAGATTATGGCAATCATCCGTGCTCACCACAGCCAGCGAGGTGATGGCGAGGGGCATATCGCCCGTCACGGCGACCAGCTAGGCATGAATTATTTTATCGTACGCCAGTAAGGTCGGCTTATTGCCCTGGAATCTGGAACTGGCCAGGATCGTTGGATGGTGGCGTCACTGGAGGTTGCGCAGGGCCAAACATTTCTTCTAGTTTCTCTGGAGGTAATGCACCTGCCGTTGGGCTCGGCACGGTCAGCTCTGGTAGTGGCGGTGGCAAAGTTGAGAAATCTGGTAATGGTGGCATTGCCGGCATAACCGGTGGGTTCGTATCAGCGGCAAAGGCTGGTGCTTGGCTTGGCAACGCACCGTATTCCGGCGTTTGTTGCGGACCAAAGGCAGCTTCGACGGCCGCGCGAGCATCTTCGTGCGGTTGGCGGTTGGCGGTATCGAGTTCTGCTAAGGTCTGGTGTGGCGGCTCGATGGTCTGTGCATAGGCGGTAACCGCCGTGTCGCTTGTTGGCATTGACGACGGAGACGGAGCGGCGGCAAATGGATCTTGGACCGATGGCTCGTCGCTTGGCATCGAGGCAGCGCTCAGTGGCGACTGGAAGCTTGGAGCGGTGTCGGTGTAATCGCCATCGGTATGGTTCAGAATAGTTCGATTGCGATCGGCTTCAACGGCGCGGCGGTCATCTTCGGCGGCCTGTTCTGTCGTGGCGTTAAGCGTGCCGCCCATGGTTGGTGGCTCATCGACGGTTTTCCAGGCGTCGCCACTGACTGGCCCACTGAGTGGGGTTGGTACAGCAATCGGCTGAGCTGGCTGGAGCGGTTCCATAGCGTCGTGATCGAGCTCGGCTGAGGCATTAGCCAAGTCGGCTTGTAAGTCACTGACCGATGGTAATGCACTCGTCACCGCGACGGGCGGCAAGGTGCTTGCCAGTTGCTCAGCGAGTTGCGCTTCGGCTGCGTCGGATTGTTCGGGCTGCAGCTGGCGAGCCAATTCGTCTTGAGCGGCCTGAGCGGCTTCGTTTTGGTTTTCGGCCGCGGTCTCGGCCGCGACTTCGTCAAGCGTACCCGACTTCTCGTGCGAAATGGACAGTGAGCCGTCAGGCTTTGGCGCTGCTTCTGCTGGAGTCTCAGTAGGTTGTTCTGTTATTTTTCGTTCGGTTGCAAGCTTTGTCGATTCGCCTTCGGAGAGATCAACGGTGCCGTCGCGATTCTCTGGCTCACTTGACTGTTCATTCGTGTCGGCCAATTTATTACCACCAATTTCATTGGCTTCTTCGAGTTTTGCGGCAATTAATTGCTGGTTTGCGCCGGCTGCCATCAAAGTAGCGGCCATAGTCATCACCCGTGAGCTGGTGCGACTGTTACTAAAGCGATCGGTTGCTGCCACGATACCCGTTAAAAAGGCGGTGGCAATCTGCTCGTCAAGACCCGCCTTGTCGCCCTTGAAGGCTTCAGCCAAACTGACAATCATTTCACTCAAGCTGCTGGCATTTTGGTCATGCCACGCCACGCTCCCAAGATCACTCTTAGTATCATCGATACTAATCGTCGCCACCGTCGCGTCGTGTAAAATCCGACCATGGGCTGATAAGGCGCTATCGAGGTTATCTTGCTGCTTGACGCCTAGTGCCAAGACTAATTCGACATTGTAGTCGCCTTGGCTAAACTCAAGGTCGTCACCGCTAATGGTCGTGCGGTAAGGGGTGATGAAAATCTTGACCACATCGCCGTCAACTTTATAGCGCAGGTGGTCGGCCTTCTCTTTATCGAGGGCAATAATAAAATCACGCAGGCTGTCGACCGTGTTTTCAAAGGTTTTTTCAGGGTCCAGGAACGTAATCGCTGGTGGAATTGCCCCACTAAAGACCGCGGTGGCATGCTTGTCCATCTTATTGAGCAGAATGGTCAGGCCGAGCGCCGCACTCAATTCGTCAACCGACGGATTAGTACTGACGGTCACGAGAATGTTACTACTCGTTTTTACCTTTTCGACAATTTGCTGCTTGGCATTGCCATCATTCATAAGATGTTCCTATTTTTATTTTATGCATTCGCGTTTGCAGTCACTATACCATAAGTAGTTTGTAGACGTCAATAACTTACCCCCGCTTTACAAATCAGTCACTTTCCCCTATAATTGCACCTTGATTATATCTATAAATTTATAAGGTAAAGGAACTCCATGCCAATTATCAAATCAGCTATTAAACGAGCCAAGCAAACCATCGTTCGCCGCGAGCGCAATGTCGGTATTAAACGTGACATCAAAGAAGCTACTAAAGCCTTTTTGTTGAGCCCAACCGCTGCCGGTTTATCAAAAGCTCACAGCGAGCTTGATACCGCTGTGAAAAAGAATCTTTTGAAGAAAAACACCGTTGCTCGCCGCAAAGCGCAGCTCGCGAAAATCGCCAAAGACGCTGGCGTCAAGCTTACTGCCGGTAAAGCAAAGACAACAGCTGCGAAGCCAGCCGTCAAAGCCGCTGCAAAACCTGCTGCCAAAGCAGCTCCAAAAGCTGCACCAAAAGCCGCTGCCACAAAACCTGCCGTTGCCAAAAAAGCACCAGCCAAAAAACCTGCTGCCAAAAAAGCAACAAAGTAGGTTATTCTTTTCCTAAAAATAGCTCCCCGCGGGGAGCTAT
>DHJF01000022.1:0-248 GCA_002404195.1 Candidatus Saccharibacteria bacterium UBA4727
GTCACAGGGACGGACGGGGCAAACACAATCTGGCCTAGTCCGGTGCAGGAGTCAGACGTCACATTAACCTGTGGGGCAGCCTGCGACCAAGCGACGCAAACAATTATTCAGCAGTTCAAAGCGCAGGGTGGAGTATTCCCTGTCGTTGTCAGTAAGGCCTCGACGCCACTGCCCGAACCGAATAATACGCCAAACGGCGATGCTAATAAATACTGCCTTGAAGGGCGGTCCGTCAACTATTCAGATAT
>DHJF01000022.1:520-12695 GCA_002404195.1 Candidatus Saccharibacteria bacterium UBA4727
ATCTACCACGTCACCAGCGATACTTCTCAAGGGGTGGCTACGGGTCCTTGCCCAACTGACCCAGACTTACACTACTTTCCATAAGCACTTCAATGGCAAACCACGTTTCCTGCACAAAGAAAGTCCCAAAACACTCTTTACTTAGACCGTCTACTTCATGCTATAATTAGTTAAATAGACAAACTATTTGACATTTGATAAATATTGTTCTATAATTGAAACATATCTCACAGCAAACAATAATTTCGAATCCAAACAGAGAGGAACGTATTACTTACATGGACACAGCCACACAGACAGATATCGCCACTGGTGTTAAAAATGCCGTTACTGACATTCTTGGAGCTATCGACCAAGAACGCGAACGTGAAATCGTCACTCGCCGCTTTGGCCTGACCGATCGCCGAGAAACACTCGAACAAATTGGTGAACTCCTCGGCATTACCCGTGAGCGCGTTCGTCAGCTCGAAAAAGCTATTCTTATTCGCCTGAAAATCGCTGCCGATGACGGTAAAATTCCTGCCGTTCACGACATCGAACGCATGATTATTCGCGATTTGTCTGAAGCTGGCCGCGTGGCTCGCGTCAGCGACCTGACTGATCGCCTTGTCGGGACGAAGAGCGACACCATCAATCGTGCCCACGTCGCCTTTATCGCCGAGCTTGCTCCAAACCTCATCGTTGTTGGCGAAAACGACAACTATCACCACGCAATCGGTATTAAAGAGTACGGCGATGAAAAAACGATCAAATCGAATGTCGATGAAATTGTTAAAACGATTAAAAAACACGGCGAACCACTGACCATCGAAGAACTTCACACTAAACTAAGCTACGAGAACCCAAGCCAAGTACGTGCGCTGGCGAGCATCAGCAAGTTCCTGGCTCACCTCAAAGACAGCTGGGGCCTGGCAAAATGGCCAACCGTTAACCCAAAGAATATTCGTGACAAAATCTATGTTATTTTGGCCGACAACGGCAAGCCAATGCATTTTTCTGACATCGCGAAGTCTATCAAGGGCAGTGACTTTAAGCGCAAAGACGTTACCACACAGGCAATCCATAACGAACTCATCAAAGATGGTCGTTTTGTCTTAATCGGTCGAGGCATTTACGCCCTCGACAACTGGGGCTTCTCGAAGGGGACTGTCGCTGACATCATCACCGACGTCCTCAAGAGCGCCACCGAGCCCCTCCACCGCGACGAAATCGTCAAGCGCGTCCTCAAAAGTCGCCAAGTCAAAGAAACCACTATTTTGCTGAATCTGCAGAGTAAACCCCAATTTAAACGCGTTGCCAAAGCAACCTATTCATTTGACCCAGACGCAAAGTAGCCCGACTTGCAAACCACTTGAACAGGTGAGACAATAAACAGTAGTTATGAGTGTCTTTTTGTGGCTTATCAACCTTTTGCTCCAGTGGTACATCTGGATGCCCCTTGTTGTGCTCTTGGTCTTCTTGACTTGGCGTAACCATCGTCGCATCGACGCCGTGCGCGATATCGAAAGCGTACTGCTGATTTTAGAGATTCCAAAAGCCAACGACAAGTCCGAGCTCGCCGCCGAACAACTGTTTGCTAGTTTGCACGGTATTCTGCGTGACAAAGCTGAGCTTAAATTAACCGGTGGTATTCAAGAGCACGTTAGTTTCGAAATCGCCTCCGTTAATGGCCAGATTCGATTCTACGCCTGGGTACCAAAAACACTCCAAAGTTTCGTCGAAGGCCAGATTTATTCCCAGTATCCATCAGTCCAAATCCACGAAGCCGACGAAGATTACGTCACTCACGAACGCCAACATAGCATCGTCTACACCTCCGAGATCAACCTGACAAATAGCGAATTCCTCCCAATCAAAACCTTCCAAAGCTTTGAAGTCGACCCGCTGGCCGGTATTACCGGTACGCTTGCCAAGCTCGAATCGACCGGAGAGGAGTTGTGGGTACAGGTATTAGCCCGACCAATTGCCGACAATTGGCAGAAGCAATCCGACAACTGGATAAAAAGCGTCAAAAACGGCAAACCATTCGCATTTATCACCGGTGACGGCTTTAATCTACGCTGGGTCGGGGGACTATTCGAAGCTCTCTGGAAACCACCAGAACACGGCGACGGCAAAACCGGCGGAACTGTCAAAGAATTATCTGAGCGCGACAAAACACGTCTGGCCGAAGCTGAAAAGAAGGCTACCAAACTTGGCTACCAAGTCAAGATTCGCTTAGCCTACCTTGGTGAAAGTCCGGTGAATGCCAAACTGCGCATGCAGGCCATCGTCGGTACTTTTAAGCAGTTCAATAGTACCAACCTAAACGGCTTCAAAATTGCCAACGCCAGTTTTAAAAAAGAAGATTTAGCGCACTACCGCGCCCGTTTATTTATGGATCGCGGCTTTATTTTGAACATCGAAGAGCTGGCCAGTGTGTTTCACTTGCCGCACACTAATGTTGAAACACCGAATATCGTCTGGGCTAGTAATAAGACCGCCGAACCGCCAGCCAAGCTACCCGTTATCACTGGAAACGCCGCCATCGACGAGAATATCAGCGCCTTCGGCCTAACGAACTTCCGTGGCATCAACCACCAGTTCGGCATGCTGCGTTCCGACCGCTCGCGTCACGTCTATATTATTGGTCAGACCGGTGCAGGTAAATCAGGAACGCTCGAGCTATTCGCACTGTCTGATATCTTCCATGGGCAAGGCTACGCCATTATCGACCCGCACGGTGACTTTGCCGTCGACAATATGCGCTTTATTCCTGGCTCACGCATGCAAGACGTCGTCTACTTCAACCCAGCCGACACTGCCTATCCACTCGGCTTTAATCCGCTCGAGGTAACAGACCCAGCCCACAAAACCAACATCAGTTCCGAGGTCATCGGCGTGCTCAAGCGTATGTTTGGCGAAAGCTGGGGTCCGCGCTTGGAATACATCCTGCGTTACACCATCTTGGCACTGCTCGACCGCCCAACCACCACCATGCTCGATATCACGCGCATGTTGACAGATAAGAAGTTTCGTAAAGAAACGCTGGCGTATTGTACCGACACTGTCGTACTGCAGTTTTGGAATGTTGAGTTCGCCAGCTGGACGGATAAATTCCAGGCCGAGGCGATTGCGCCGGTACTCAACAAGGTCGGTGCCTTTACTGCCAACCCAGTGATTCGTAATATCATCGGCCAGCCAAAGAGCACCTTTAACATCCGTGAAATCATGGACGAAGGCAAAATTCTGATCGTCAATCTCTCCAAGGGTCTGATTGGCGAAGACAACGCGTCCATTCTCGGGGCCTTCTTGGTCACCAAAATTCAGCTGGCCGCCATGAGTCGCTCCGACATCCCGAAAATCGAGGATCGCCGTCCGTTCTATCTGTACGTTGACGAGTTCCAGAACTTTGCCACCGATTCATTCGCGACCATTCTGTCCGAGGCCCGTAAATACGGCCTGAACCTGACCGTCGCCAACCAGTACATTTCCCAGATGAGCGACACCGTGCGCGACGCTGTCTTTGGTAACGTTGGTACCATGATTTGTTTCCGCGTTTCAGCCGATGACGCACCGATTCTGTCGAAGCAGTTTGAGCCGCAGTTTGAGCCAACCGACTTGCTACAAATGCACAACCGTAACTTTATCATCAACATGGTGATCAAAGGAGAGAAGTCACCAGCCTTTAGCGCCTCAACCCTGACACTGCCGCCACCACAGATTGACAACAGTGGTCGTATCGTCGAGAATACTCGTCGCCTGTACAGCCGTAACCGTGCCGATATCGAGGCAGAAATTAGTAATTCTATGCAGCAGCAGAACGCACCGACCTCTGCACCAGCGCCAAAATCAAACACCCTTGGTCGTCAGTGGCCAATTAACGCCCAGTCGCAAACCGTCACCCCTGAGCGACCACAACAGCGCCCAGCCACATCGTCACCGCGACCAGCTGCAACTACTGCCACTCCTCCAGCTTCAGCAGGGGAGCAGCGCCCCGCACCAGTAGCCTCAGCCTCAACGAATCCTACCGACCCATCGGCACCACCAAAGCGCAAACGCACCCGTAGCCGCAAGAAAAAGACCCCTCAGGACGGCGAATTACCACCAGTCGTTACCAATAACCGTCCAACATCGGCCGAACCAAACACCGCGGGCGGGGAAGACAGAGCCGAGCCTCGCCAAAACCGAGCCTCTACTCCAAACTCAGCACCTCAACCAGCGAAATCCGCCGGTGACCCAACTGAGCTACGACTCCGATAAACATTCGTAGTAATAACTACTGCGCCTATGCATTGACGCGCATATGGTTACCCGCGCTATACTAGCTATGGTCATGTGAGTACTGGTGGAGAAACCTTTTTACTGACAGACTATTTAAACAATTAGTCGACATACACACTAGCTGCGCTACTATGCAATCAGCCAAGCGTCCCTGCCGCACTACATATTCAACTGCTACTTCAGGTGATACAGCAAAAAACAGGCGGTGTTTTTTGTCTCCTCGTAGCTTACTCATAAATCCGCAACTGACCGATTTTCTTGTTGTCAGTTTTTTATTTACTAAAAAATAAACTTTTTTATCTCGAGGGGAGTACGAATATGCCTCAATTAACACCAATCAATAACCCAGTTACCATCACTTCTATGGGCTTTGGCCGCAATATGCGCGCCTATCCACGCCGCATGGAGTATGGTGGCACGACCTATAACTTCATCGACGCCGGACTGCGCACGATTATCCGCAAGGGTGAACGCATTACACAGTTTCTGACGATGAGCGACGGCGTGCATGACTACCAGCTCCGTAACGATCTAGGCGGCGTCTGGACGCTTCTGAGCATTCAGTAGCGTATCACTGGGCAAATAAACACGGGCAGGGGACTAAACACACCTGCCCGTGTTTTCATAGCCGTTAAATGAGTTTGGCACTTATAAGACATAGAATAGAACAAAAATAGAACATTTTATATTAGTACACAATTAGCCACTAAGCACACACGAAACGTGTCCGAGCGTAAAATCACACGTCAGTCTGCAATAATACAACGTGGCTAGTAATATACAAAAAAACGGCACAAAGACTGAATGAATCGCACATAGACAAAGAGAGCAGTAGCAAGGCAAAATAATGATTTTATCAAACGGGAAGCGGCATGAAAGTATCGATACGCATGAATGAGTAGTCATAATTGATATATAGATTATGTGTCGCACAATATATCTTTTACGACATAGGTATATGGATAGGAAGATGATTACTGATACGTCTTTATAGATGGCATATTTTACTACAGTGACTCTGCAAGGGTATCACTACTGTCTTTATGCGTCTATGTACAAACATCTGCGCACATTCATGTTCGCGCACGTGTCACACCAAACATACCGTAGCTATCCTAGGGGGGTTCTCAGTCAGGCATGTCGAGTGCCAACAATATCGGTTTCTACAACGCTACGCACAAATAGTTTTCCACACTTGGCGAGCGGAAGGCATTTGACTTTTTGCATTTTCCATACTCTTCTATATGTTTTTTGACTTTTATGTCACTTGCTTTTCAAATATTTTATTACCCTTCCCCTGCCTTGCCCTATGTGTCGTAATTTGCTTTTTTGTTAAATATATATTTTTATATAGTTTTTTACATTCCCCATCGTCTGATAGAACAAAAATAGAACATTAGCGAAAGGAGCGGTGAAGTCACTTCACTCCTCTATCGCACTAGAGATAAAAGGCTCGCCTGCTGGTACGCACGTCAAGGTATTGTGGCGACTGGCCGTGGCTCGTTAGCCATGCCGCCGAGCGCGCCATATCTTCTACCTGCTCCCCCGCTGGACGATCGACTGATAACTTAATCGGGTACCCAACATCCTTCAAACGAACTTCTACCTGTCGGGTTGTGCCTTGAGGGATAATTACCTGCGTGACAGTAAGCTGGCTCTTCGCCGCCTGGCCGACCACGCGACCAACAAAGCCGAGGAACTGGTTGCTGGCAATCGCTTGACCGGCCGCTACTTGGACGCCACTATCATCAACAATCTGCACGGCCGGCTTGGCAAAATAATTACGCGTAAACGAGATGCCGTCACTATCAACATATTCTTGTTGACCGCCAATACTCCAGCCGGCGATTGGTTGACGCATAGTTAGCGTAAAACGAGTCACACCAAGGCCCGCCGACCCATCCAGCTGGATAGCAGCAACTTCCGGCGTGAGTGACTGCACAAAGCTGCTCAGATGCGTCGTGTTCAACAAAAAACGGAAGCGCTCAATAGGCTGCTGGTTGAAATATTGCTCGATGGCCGCGTTATACGATGAATCGAGCGGTACTGACACGTCTGCCGTATGCACCGCAACATGTGCCGTAAACTGCGACACAAGACTATACAATATCGTACAGACAAGAACGACCCCAAACAGTATGATACCGATATGACGCCGATGCCGCACGAGATCATGCGTCCGGACGCGTTCTGATTTGAGTTGAGCGTGCGCTTCGCCAACCGTTGAAACCTGTGAAGAGGCGCTACCGGTGAGGGTGCGATTACGGCGAAAATTATAGCGCTGATCAAGACTAGCGCTTGTGACGCGTTCGCTCGTATCCGGCTGAGACTGGCGACGCCGAGGTACATCTGGTTGTTTTTTCGAAAAAAGTGACATAGCGGTACTGTTATTGTATCAAACTTACGCTTGTTTCGCCGCATCGACAATCAGCTGGGCCAGATCACGCGCGGCGTTTGGTCGCGCAAATTCATGCAGTTTCGCGCCGAGTTCACGACGCTTCTTTTCACTACTCATCAACTCGACAATCATTTGCTCGAGCGCATCCCCAATACTAATCTCATGATCGGTCATCACGACAGCTGCCCCGGCTTGTTTGTACACCTCGGCATTTTTTAACTGATCGCCCAAGTGTCGCGCCGGCACTGCAATAACTGCCTTACCAAGACCCGCTAACTCCTGTAAAAACGTCGCGCTCGCCCGCGATATCACCACGTCAGCCGCACCCAGGACTTCGTTCATTTTTTCATATACAAAAGGAACGACAACATAATCATCGATACCGGTGACGAGAGGGGCAACCTCTTCATAATGCCCCTTCCCTGTCACACTATACACAGCAATCCCCTTGCTAGAGAGTGCCCGTGCCGCCTTGACGAGCGCCATGTTAATACTCCACGAGCCAAGACCACCACCAGTTGCCACTACTAGTTTCTTCGTTGGATCAACACCAAGCGCTTCTTTGAATAGCTTCTGCTGGCTCGCCTGCACTGGGGTAAAATCCTCGCCAATCGGCACGCCGATATATTGGCTCTTGTGCGGGTCATAGGGATAATTCTCAAGTGGTGAACCGGTTGCAATCTGCGTCGCAAAGCGCGCCAGTACACGATTCGTCAGACCCGGTCGCGTATCGGAGTCGTGAATCACCAGTGGCACCCGTAGGAGTCGTGCCGCAACGCCGAACGGCAAACAAACATAGCCACCTTTAGCGAAGACAACATCGGGGCGATGACGTAGTAACAACCAAATACTTTGCATAAATCCGATTGCTACCTTCACGATATCACTGCTATTTTTGAGTACCACCTGTGGCACAGTGAAATGCTGCCAGAATGTTAAGTGAGAATAGCGGCGGAATTTGCCAGCCATAATGGTTGAAACATGCACCGGAACCGCCGCGTGCTGCATTAAACCACGCGCTTGTGATTCGAACGCTTTGTCACAAATAAAGCGTACCTCAAGGTTTGCATCAAGGTGATGGAGCTGATTAATTACTGCGAGAACGGGGGTGACGTGTCCGCCCGACCCCCCGCCGACTGCCAAGATTTTCATAGGTATTCTCCTTGTTTATGGATCCTTGCACGGTATAGCGCGATAGCTGAAACGCCAGACCAAGTGCCCCGGCAATAAATATCATACTCGTTCCACCAAAGCTGAGCAGTGGTAACGTAATACCTGTAAGCGGAAACACGCCAATCATAGCGGCTATATTCAATATAACATGCGCACTGAGCCAGCCAAACACGCCAGCCACAATCAGTCGCATCCACATATCTGGCAAGCGATCAGTCAGCCGGATTAAGCGCATTAACAACGCTCCGAAGAGTAAGATAATCACCGTTAGACCCACAAACCCGAAGGTCTCACCTAAAATAGCGAAGACTGAGTCGTTAATTGCTTCCGGCAAGTAACCCGTCGCTTCGACACTATTACCGATGCCGACACCAAACAGTCCGCCACTACCAATCGCTATCTTGGCGTGAGTGATCTGGTAGCTCGTTTCTTGACCAGTCGTCGTATTATCTCCCTGAAAAAAGGTCGCCACACGCTCCAGACGATGCGGCGCAATCAAAATCATGACCACCCCCGCCATCACGACTGCGCCAATAATTTTTGCAATAATTGTCGCCCGGATACCTGTCATCACTAACATAATCAGTAGAATTGCCATTAACGAAATACCAGTTCCCATGTCTTTTTGAATGATGATCACAAATAGCGCCGACAGCGCTGTGATAGTCAAAAACGGTACAATCGTCTTGTTAAAGTCATTGATTAACCCCTGCTTTGCGCGCATCGCAAAAAAGCCCGCCATAAACACCAAGACGCCAAATTTTAATATTTCAGCCGGCTGTAGTGTTCCAAGCGGCCCCAACGTAAACCAACGACAGGCACCGTTGGTACAATAGGCAATCGAGTTTAAATGCAGCATATTACCGGTCAGCACTAGTAACGCACAGGCTGCCAGGCCAATCACGAGAATCTTAGCGGCATGCTGCTTCACCCAGCCATAAGGCACGACAGCCAGCGCCACAAACGCCACGAGCGCCAGGCCAAGGCTGGTCGACTGTTTGATGAAGAAATACATACTATTGTAGTAGTTCGTCCCATAGGCATTGTTGAGTACATTGGCGCGCTGCGGGCCGATTGCGTACATCACGATCAAGCCCAACAGCATAAGGAGGCCCATAAAAAGTGCAATCTGGTAATCTGGTCGATGACGGCGCACAACCGCATCGTGCACTACCCGCCCCACTCGGCCCGATGCTCGCCTGACTGGCTGCATAGACTAAACGTTGCCTCCAACGAGTGCCAGCAGAACGCCGGCAAAACCAGCCACGCACGCAATCACCCAGAAACGCATTGTTACTTTTGTTTCAGGCCACCCTTTCGCCTCAAGGTGATGATGAATTGGTGCTGAAATAAAAATGCGTTTATGGAATAGGCGTTTGCTTGTAATCTGTAACAAGCTCGATCCAGCCTCAATCACAAAAACAATACCAATAATCGGCAATAAGAACAGAGTGTTAGTTAGCATCGCAACCACGCCCAAACTCGTACCAAAGGCAAAACTCCCAACATCACCCATAAAGAACCTGGCCGGAAAGATATTAAACCATAGGTAACTGAGCAGTGCGCCGACAACCGTAAAACAAAAACCCGACAGAAGCACGTGGCCCTGTAGTAGCGCAATCACCCCGAACGCACCAAAGCTAATTGATAATAAACCGCCAGCAAGACCGTCAAGGCCGTCACTGATGTTAACGGCGTTGCTTGTTGCCACGACTGCAAGCGTAAAGAGCGGTACAATAATCCATCCTAAAACGACGTCGCCAACAAATGGCAGATGAACGCTGTCGTAGCCGAGCCTGACAAAGAAATACCAGCCAAGCGCCAAGGCGAGCGCTGTCACCATCCCAAACTTGAGACTCGAACGCAGCCCAGCCACGCCAGCCCCCTGTCCTCGAATATTAATCAGATCGTCAAGCAAACCGACCAATCCGCCGCCAAATAACGCCGCCATCGGCAAGTAGGTCTGCGCTCGATCGAGATTAAAGCCGAAGGTCACGACGCCAATAGCGATAATGCCAATCAGCCCCGCCATCGTTGGAATATTGCGTTTGAATTTATTGGCATGCAATTTTGTAAATACCTCTAGCTTCTCGCCAGTCGTACTCGTCATGCGTTGTTTTTTCCAAAATTTATAACGATATGCCAAAAACGTATAAACCGGGGTTAGTAGCATAGCCAACAAGAAAGCACCGACGCTCAGCAAAAACGTTCCTGTTAAATCATGTGTTAAAAGGTGGTGTGTACTGTTTATTTCCATATTAGCCTTTCGGTTGTAACTTTAAGTAGCTGAGCATCCAATTTGAAATGTCGGTAAAAATCGGTGATGCATCGTGTGCGCCCTGCAAGTTCATATTGTCGCCTGATACTTGCACCATTATGACATACTTCGCCGCATCACCACCACCAAACCCAATATACGTTCCGACAGTTTGCGAGAATGAATAGACGCCATTGATGAGCGCTTGTGACGTACCTGTTTTACCACCGACAGAATAGCCCGCTGGGTCAACGGCACCATTGTCACGACGATCGACGACAAGCATTTTCATAATTTGCTGCGACGTATTTGCCTGAATAACCCGATGCGACGATCGCGCATCGTTTTGATGGTACGTACCGTCGGCGCCTATCGTTCCCGCTAGTATTGTCGGGTCATGATATACTCCACCATTGATAACAGAACTAAACGCCGCCGACATTTGTAACATCGTAATATCCATACCCTGGCCAAACACCATGTTTGAATAGCGCACCGCATTACCCTGTACTACATTTGGCGGAACAATAATACCTGGCGACTCGCCCACTAGTTCAATGCCGGTGAGCTGGCCGAATCCAAAGCGATTATGGAAATAATCATAAATAGTATTGCGTGAGTTTTGCGTAATATAGTTACCGTCACCTAGGCGCTGCGCTATCGTCACCATGCCGGTATTGAGTGAATCCGTCAACGCTGTCTGTATCGTCTGAGTACCGAGCGCCTCAGTTGTCGAGGCGTTCTTGATAGTTGCATCATCAACCTGAATGCTTCCCCTGTTGTTATAGGTTGAATCAGGTTGAATAACGCCCTTATCGAGACCGGTAGAGACAGTCAGCGACTTTACTACCGAACCAGCCTCGTACGGCGCGTTAATAGTGGCGTTGTTGTAGGCGGCGATATCGCTTACCTGTGAATAGTTCGCTGGGTCATAGGTAGGCAAATTTGCCATGGCGAGAATTTTGCCAGTTTGCGGATCCATCACCATCACGCTACCGTTGGTAGCACCCGTTCTTTTCAGTCCAGCCGCAAGCGCTTGTTCACTGTAGGATTGCACGTTTTGATCAATTGTCATGACAATATTCTGACCGTCTTTCGCTGGCTTTCGAACGTTGTCATTGCCAATTGTTAGCGGCACATCACGCACGTCAGTCACCGTTTGCAACAGGCCGTCCGTACCAGATAATTCCTTGTTCATCGCGCCCTCAAGCCCATATTGCCCTTGCCCAGCATTATCGACAAAGCCGAGTGTTTGCGCCGCTAGTTGCCCCTCAGGGTAAACGCGTTGATTCTCGCGCTGAAAGCCAAGGCCGTTTAAGTTGGCCTGTTTGATCATCTCAGCCTGCCTCATACTCACTTTGGTTGCCAGGATTTGATAGCGCGACGTTTTACTGGCGAGTAACTTTTCGATATTTGGCCGGGCATTACCGCCAGCCACCCGACGGATCAAATCAGCCACATCCGCAGGCTTCTTTACCGTCACCGGATCAGCAAACACCGTATAGACCGTTTCGTTCATGACGATCCGAGTCGGTTCGTCGCCGTTCATGACGTAAATTTCTCCGCGCTGCGCCGGAATGTCGAGCTGCTTTAATTGCTCAGAACGAGCCGCCGCCACGTAAAAATCGTGACGAATAATCTGCAAATAAAAAAGCCGCACGATAAAAATCGCCATGATAACAAGCACGGCAATTGCGAGCGTACGCTGGCGACTGTTTTTGGTGAGATCTAAGTACATACTTCCTATTCACTGACGTAGTCGGTTTGCACCGGCTTGGTCATTGATTTGGCGACGTTACTGTTCTTGACAGTTTCGAGCGCCGTTAAGCGGGCATTTTCTACCTGCAGGTCAGCCTGCTTGGTGGTCAGGTCGGCAATTTTCGAATTGATCGCCTGTGCCTGATAGTCATAGCTGGTTGCCCGCGTTGCCTGTGTTAAGTATATCAAACCGAGCACCGTAATCATAAGGGCGACAAGCACCGTATGTGTCACAGGGCCAAGTTTCACATTCGACGCAAAGCGAGTCGTATTTTGATTGCGGCTCCAATTGCTTTGGCGACGAGAACTAAACTGAGTGGTTCGTT
>DHJF01000022.1:12772-12989 GCA_002404195.1 Candidatus Saccharibacteria bacterium UBA4727
GAACTAAACTGAGTGGTTCGTTGATAAGACATAATTTTTATTTTTGTTTTCTATTTTTATATTTTTGGTGGTGCGCCCACTAACGTGGGCGCACCGAGATCGGTTACTTAAAACGAACGACGATGTTTTCAGCAACGTCTGAAGATTCGTTTTGTACAGTGATGTGAATTGGCATAATTTTGTGCCCTTCCCTTTTTTGTTTTATTTTTTCACTGCG
>DHJF01000022.1:13299-13543 GCA_002404195.1 Candidatus Saccharibacteria bacterium UBA4727
CGGATTGTGAACATCGTAAATGTCTCCGGCGAGCGGTTTTTTGGTCACGATATCTAGTACAGCTTCGTATCCAGCGTTTTTTTGATCGCTAAAATACTGCTTGACTAGCCTGTCCTCTAAACTATGAAAGCTGATGATGCCAATTCGTCCGCCTTTTTTCAAAAGCTGTGGAATCAGTGGCAGCAAGTCTTCAACTTGTCGTAGTTCTTCGTTGACCGCAATGCGGAGGGCTTGAAATGTACGC
>DHJF01000022.1:13678-13985 GCA_002404195.1 Candidatus Saccharibacteria bacterium UBA4727
GTACGCGTGGCTGGATGAATTTTCTTCCAGGGACCACGATAGGTTGCTTTGATCAAGTCGGCGAGCTGCTTGGTTTCCGTAAACGGCCGATTCTCGTAGATCGCCTGAGCAATTTGCTTGGCAAACCCGAGCGGCTCTTCACCATAGGTCGTAATAATACGCGCCAGTTCATCGCGGCGAGCTGTGTTGACGAGCGTTGCCGCCGTCACCTCTTGCCGGATATCCATTCGCATATCAAGTGGACCGTTGTGTGTAAAAGAAAACCCTCGTGCTGCTTGATCTAACTGTGGTGATGACACCCCCAAAT
>DHJF01000018.1:0-3566 GCA_002404195.1 Candidatus Saccharibacteria bacterium UBA4727
AGGGTCGTTTCCGCCAGAACCTTCTTGGTAAACGTGTTGACTACTCTGGCCGTTCGGTCATCGTGGTTGGTCCTAAGCTGAAAATTAATCAGTGTGGTCTTCCAAAGCAAATGGCACTTGAGCTATTCAAGCCGTTCGTGATTAGCTGGTTGATCCGTGGTGAGCACGCTCACAACATCCGCTCAGCAACTCGTTTGATCGAAGCCGGTGACACCCTCGTTTGGGACGCCCTCGACGCTGTGATTGAAGGCAAGTACGTTCTATTGAACCGTGCGCCGTCACTTCACCGTCTGTCAATCCAGGCCTTTATGCCAAAACTCGTTGAAGGTAAAGCGATCCAACTGCACCCACTCGTTGCCAACGGTTTTAACGCCGACTACGATGGTGACCAGATGGCTGTTCACTTGCCACTGTCTGACGACGCACAGCGTGAAGCTCGTGAGTTGATGACAGCAACGAACAACCTGCTGAAGCCTGCCGATGGCGCGCCAGTGCTGAACATTGGTCAAGACGTTGTGCTCGGTAACTACTACCTTACCTACGTCAAACCAAGTGTTCAGACTGAAAACGTCAAAGCCTACAGCTCTGTTTACGAAGCTGAAATGGCCTACGACAACCACAAATTGGCACTTCAAAGTCCAATTCGTGTCTACGCCAAGGGTGAAATCCGCAATACAACGCTCGGTCGTGTTTTCTTCAACGAAATCCTCCCAGCTGACTATGCGTATGATGATTCTGTACAGAACAAGAAGCAGCTGAAAAAAGTACTCGCCACAATTTTCGAAACCTACGGTGCCGAAGAAACAGCCAAGACTGCCGACAAGATGAAAGGCCTGGCCTTCCGTTTTGCCACTGTTGCCGCTGTATCAACAGGTAAAGACGACTACATCCAATTTACTGAGATTCCAGAATTTGTGAAGGAAGGCGACACCAAGACGGCTTTGATTTCTGATCAATTCGACCAAGGTCTCCTCACTGAAGAAGAGCGTTACAGCCTGACAGTTGCCGCATGGCGTGCAGTCGACGGTAAAGTGACGAAGTTCTTGCAAGACCAGCTCCACAACATGGATACAAGTATCTCTGTCATGGTGAACTCTGGTGCCCGTGGTGATATTTCAAACGTGAAGCTTGCGAGCGCGATGGTAGGTATCATGGTGGACGCAAGTAACCGTGAAATCGAACTGCCAATCCGTTCAAACTATAAAGACGGCCTGAGCTCACTTGAGCAATTCGTTGCCACCCGTGGTGCACGTAAGGGTCTGATTGACACCGCGCTCAAGACTGCCGACTCAGGCTACCTGACTCGTCGTCTTGTCGATGTGTCACAAGATGTCTTTACGGTTGAAGATGTAGCTGGTGACGACGAAGGCTTCGCCATCGCTCGTAACGAAACAGAACTGACAATGATTAGCTTTGCTAACCGTTTGTTTGGTCGCTACACTGCCGAGGCTATCGGTAGTTACGCGAAGGCTGACGAGTTGATTACTCGTGTGATTGCCGACAAGATTGAAGCTGATGCCTCAATCGAGAGCGTTAAGATCCAATCCGTTCTTTCAACCAAAAACCTTCGTGGTATTCCTCGTAAGAGTTACGGTATCGATATGTCAACGCAAATGCTTGTCGACGTAGCCCAGCCTGTCGGTGTTATTGCCGCTCAGTCTGTCGGTGAGCCTGGTACACAGCTAACGCTGAAGACCTTCCACTCCGGTGGTGTTGCTGGTGGAGATATCACGCAGGGTCTGCCTCGTGTTGAAGAGTTGTTCGAAGCTCGTACGCCAAAGGGCCAGGCCTTCATGTCTGAAGTAACTGGTACGGTTGACACTTGGGAAGATGGCAAAAAGTACATCGTTCAGGTCACACCTGCTGCTGGTCACGTTGAGCGCATTCCACTCGGTGGTCGCACAATGAGCGTTAAGGCTGGTTCAAACGTCAAGGTTGGTGATGTTCTCGCCACCGCTGACGGTGAAGCCAAGCCATTGGTTGCACCCTTCGACGGTGTTCTCGAAGTTGCCGAAGATACTATCGTCCTCGCAGCCAATGCTAGTGCGCCAGTTCGTTACGAAATCCCTGGTTCGACACAGTTAACTGTGCGCGCTGGTGACCAAATCATGGCGGGCGATCGTCTGACAATTGGTTCACTCAACCTGCACGACCTGATGCGTCTTAAGGGTACTGAGGCAACTCAGCGCTACATCATTAACGACGTGCTTCGCATTTACGCCGCACAGGGTCAAGACGTTGCCGACAAGCACCTCGAGATCATCGTGCGTCAAATGTTTAGCCGTGTTCAGGTAGAAGACCCAGGTGACAGCGCCTTTGTCACTGGCGACATCGTTAGTAAGGCATCAGTTGTTGAAGCAAATACCGAACTTGCCGCTGGCGGTAAGGACCTGGTTGGTTACACCCAATTGCTCCTCGGTATCACCAAGGTGTCAATCTGGAGCGATAGCTGGCTATCTGCTGCATCATTCCAAGACACGACACGCGTTCTGATTGCAGCTGCAACCAGTGGCCGTGCCGACCGTCTACATGGTCTGAAGGAGAACGTTATCATCGGTCGCAAGATTCCTGTGGGAACTGGTGCCGAAGGTTACCGTTCGAGTGACGACGTTGAAGATTTCAGCGAAGACATTGCTGAAGACCTTGAGCTCGCTGTTTAATAGCGTTCGTTCAAAAAGCTACAATACCCCCGTTCGAAAGAGCGGGGGTATTGTTTTTTTGCAACGGACTTTTTTCATGTCAAAAAATACTATTGCATTCATAGCAATACAGGAATATTCTAGGAACAAGCATG
The DNA here is from genome assembly GCA_002404195.1 of Candidatus Saccharibacteria bacterium UBA4727. Lineage (GTDB taxonomy): Bacteria > Patescibacteriota > Saccharimonadia > Saccharimonadales > Saccharimonadaceae > UBA6022. The sequence goes on from DHJF01000018.1 coordinate 2,795, forward strand.
ATTTTCTATCCGGAAAATCGCACATGCCGACCATATTCGATCCTGGGGGACGAAGATGTCAAACTGCACGTTTCTGGAAAATGCACCGGCGAAATGCCAAGAACAGGTATCGCGGGTTTTGGATGCACATCCAAATGCACGCGCGAAGTGCGAAGCTGGGGAGATAGGCGAGGCGGCCACTCTGTTGGCAACCGACGGCTACCCAACGACCGCATACTGGCTGGTTCGGTACTGCACGCACTCCGTGCGCACCTGAACCGACAAAAGCCCGAGAGAAGAGCCCGCGAAGATCTTTCGCCTGGAGCTCCTCCGGGCTCTTCTTTTGTCTTGAAATAACCGCTTATATCTGGTATGATGATAGGTGAGTTTCCTCTTGTTGGATTATTTGGTGATTTGAATGTGTACACACCGAGTAAACGCTGACAAGTATGACACGAGGCGAGCATGCTGAGCTTTAATCGTACGGATAGCAATTAGAACAGAGAATGTGGAATATGGCCTTGCTATCTTCCAATCGCCACATTTTCGTAGCAATAAAACGGAGTTTTATTTACATGCCAACAATCAACCAATTGGTTCGAAAGCCCCGCACGACTGCGAACAAGAAATCAAAGTCACCTGCGCTCGGCAAGATCCACAACGCCCTTAAAACGCGTTACTACGACCAAAATGCTCCACTAAAGCGTGGTGTGTGTATTAAAGTTACGACCAAAACACCTAAAAAGCCAAACTCAGCGCTTCGTAAAGTTGCTCGTGTTCGTTTGACGAACCA
>DHJF01000018.1:3760-5760 GCA_002404195.1 Candidatus Saccharibacteria bacterium UBA4727
GTTCGTGGTGGCCGTGTTCCAGACCTTCCAGGTGTGCGTTACCACATTGTTCGTGGTGCACTCGACCTTCAAGGTGTTGCTAAACGTCAACAGGGCCGTTCTAAATACGGCGCTAAGAAGGAGGACAAGTAGTCATGCCTCGTAAAGTAACGAAAAGCTTACAACGCGTTTTGACACCAGACCGCAAGTACAACTCAATTCTTGTACAGCGCCTGATCAACAAGTCAATTCTTGATGGTAAAAAATCTATTGCTGAAAAAGCTGTTTATGCTGCGCTTGAACAGGCCGCTAAAAAGCTTGATAGCGAAGATCCACTTGCTGTCTTTGAACGCGCACTAAAGAATGTTTCACCAAACTTCGAAGTTAAATCTCGTCGTGTTGGTGGTGCAAACTACCAGATTCCATTCCCAGTAGCTGGCCACCGCCAATTGCACTACGCATTTAGCTGGTTGGTTCAGTCTGCCCGTGGTCGTAAAGGTATTCCTTACGCTCAGCGTCTTGCGCTTGAGATTATCGATGCTCACAACGAAGCCGGTGCTGCTTTCAAAAAGAAAGAAGACACCCACAAAATGGCCGAAGCCAACCGTGCTTTCGCTCACTTTGCTCGTACATAATCGTACTGCAAGCAAAACTAAAAACCTCCGCTCCTATGCGGAGGTTTTTAGTTTGAAAAGTCTTTACATCTAAAATCGTATCGATTATAACTATAACTAGTATGAAATGTCGGAGAGTGATGCGCTCGGAGCTGGGCAACTAGCATGTCAGATATGGAGCGATTGAGTCCTGCCGACGAACAATCACTCCTGCCGCTTGTTGACCTTTCACCTCATTTAAAAATCATTGACGGACGTATCAGGGGCATTGATTTACTCGAGGTACCGCTCGATGAATACGATATTCCGCAGCCAGCTATCTTTTTGCGACAGGTTCTCGGTACGGTCGCGACAAACCACTATTGGACAGGTTATGTCGATATTCATCATTTTGCTTGGCCAGGTGTTGAGTATCGTAACCTACAAACAGACGACGGGGATCATATCGGTGCGCGCTATCGAGGGAGCGCCAATCTTAAATGGCGACTCACACGTCAATTACATAACTATCTTCATAAAGTATCGCTACCACCAAAGCAACCGACAATTGACGTGATGTATCAGTGGGGGTTTGAGCAAACCCAGATCGATCGTTTGTACGATACGATTAAGCTGACGAGCCTCGGGCATATTGAAGTCGATGACGATACGAAAGAACTGTGGCGCTATAGTTCATATATGACCAAGCTTGAAGAAATGCGCGATGGACAGCTGGGGCTGATGCCAGACAGAGAACACTTATCGCGGCTAGAGATAGACGACGCCAGGCGGACACTCCGCTGCCTTGCGAGGACGCGTGGCTTGACGAATGCCCGCAGTAGCCGGCGACAGTTCTTTGGTGACATCGCGGCTTAGTCGCAAGTTGTAAATGTTTTGCATATACGAACAAAACGTCATATACTACACCCCACAGAAGAGCCAGTATGTCACCAGAACAATTACCAACCCCCAATACCCTCAATAAGCTTGTAAAAGACGATATGCCCGTTTTATCGGCCATGCTTAGCGAACACTATGTCTTGTCGGACGACCCATTTATCGACGAGATGTTCGAAACTGACAGCTTGCGCGGCAGGATGATGACCCAGATCGTTGAGGCGGTGGCAGTGTTCTCTGGTATGCGCACCGAAGAACATCGCCAGGTGGCTCACCGAGCGGCGCACTTTGCTGTCACGGTGGCACGCTTGGAGGCGTGGCGAATCGACGAAGAACTGTATACTTCAAGGTACCTAAAGAACATCATGCTCGAGCTAGAGTCGTCTGGCCTAGAGGCCATTGCTATGAGAATTGCCGAAGACACCGCGGCCTATGCGAGTGAGAATCCGGAGCTCGAACTGCTAGCAGCCTCATACGCACCATGTCTGGCCACCACTGACCGTGAAGAACGTATCTGCCAATCGGTTATAC
>DHJF01000016.1:0-242 GCA_002404195.1 Candidatus Saccharibacteria bacterium UBA4727
AGATGTGTATAAGAGACAGACGTACTTCCGGTCGCATCGACGTAGTTGTCGCTAGCTGGGGCAAGCTCGAGCGTGAAATGTCCGGCAACGATTTTGCGTTGCTGGTCGACCACGTGCAGTCCGCCGCACTCACGGCAGCTGTGGACTTCATTGGGCCTGCGCTTGCCGAGATCCTCGAGCAGGACTCCTCAAGCGAGGTCCAGATCAGCCACGACGGCGCGAGGTCGACGACATGGAACGGC
>DHJF01000016.1:412-17310 GCA_002404195.1 Candidatus Saccharibacteria bacterium UBA4727
TGTATAAGAGACAGAGGTCGACGACATGGAACGGCACGACCATCAAGGTTGACTTCAAGTTGCGCGGCTTTGCCGGCGTCGGCCTGAAGGATGCCAACGAGGTCCTGGGTGTTGCCCTGGGCGCTGTTCAGAAGTGCGTCGAGCACCTTCTGGAAGATCCGACAGGTGAGGAGCGTGAGCAGCAGTCGAGTGACTCGTACCCTTCGTTCCTCGATGAGATGTTCGCCACGTTCACCGACTCGTCATTCTTGGACGCCATGAACAACGGGTTGGTGGATGATCGTGACGGGATGTCACCCTTTGGCAAACTCTTCGTGAGCATGAACACCCCATTCGGGCGGCGCTAGCCTGACCTTGCCATAGGCGGGTGATGTGAGCTGGTGATTATCAGCTCACATCACCCACTGTGCGCTTGGTCCTGAAACGATGTCTGTTTATCAAAACAGCTTCCATAGATGTAATCTATGCTGATGAGTCCAAAAGGACGAAAAGCTACTATTTGCGGTCGGGTCCATAGTATACTAATGGCAATGACCAACCATAAGCACCACCCACTTTCCTAACTATGTCGGCCGATGTCTTTACGCAACTTTCACTTGTGCTGGTGGTAGCGGCTGTGGTGGCGATGGTGATGCGTCTGCTCAAGCAACCGCTTTTGATGGGCTATATCATAACCGGTATCTTAGTGGGTCCAAGTTTACTCAACTTAATCGCGGCGCGCAGTGCGTTCGATACCTTTAGTGAAATCGGCATTACGCTGCTACTCTTTATTATCGGTCTGGAGCTGAGCCTGGCGACGGTGAAACAGCTGGGCAAGCCAGTCTTCCTGACGGCGGTGGCTATTCTACTAACTGTTGGAACGATGGGCTATTTACTTGGTGTGGCGTTTCATTTCACGGCGGCCGAAGCGATTATTACGGGTCTGGCGCTGTTCTTTAGTAGTACGATTATTATCGCTAAAGTGCTGAGCGATAAAAAAGAGCTGACTCGGCTGAACGGTCAGATTGCCGTGGGAGTGATTCTACTTGATGACGTCGTGGCGACGTTCGCGCTGCTATTCGTGGCGGCCGGCAAGGGTGGGCAAGCGCTTGGCGTTGGTGATATTGGTATCTTAGTCCTCAAGGGCGTGGCCGTTGTGGGAGTCTTGGCCTTTTTGGGTATCAAGGTGCTACCAAAAGTGACGAAACAAATTGCTAAGTCGCAGGAGCTGCTTTTCTTGTTTGCGCTGGCCTGGGGTTTTGGGGTGGCGACACTCGTCAATCACATTGGTTTTTCGATTGAAATCGGTGCCTTGTTTGCTGGTGTGACGCTAGCGCATTTGCCATACGTCCATCAAATCGGCGCGCGGCTCAAGCCGCTGCGTGATTTCTTTATCATCCTGTTCTTTATTAGCCTGGGTGAAAGTCTGCAACTGCACAACTTACAGGCGGCGATTGTACCAGCACTCATACTGTCCGTGGTGGTGATTTTCCTGAAGCCGCTGGTGGTGATGGCGTCGCTGGGCGTGCTGCGCTACACCAAACGGACGAGCTTCAAGACGGGTATTAACCTATCGCAAATTAGCGAGTTTTCGGTTATCTTAGTGGTGCTGGCGCATCAGGCGGGACTCATTGGTGATAGGTTGGGCGCGGTGATCACATTGGTGGCGATTATTACCATTTGCGTCTCCACCTATCTGATGCAGTACGACAACTGGATTTACGCCAAGCTCGAAAATAAGCTGCATTTATTCGAGCGCGAAACCACTAATGAGGCAAAATATCGGGCGCAGGTCTATCCGCTGGTGTTGTTTGGTTATAAAAACGGTGGCCAACAATTCCTCAAGACCTTTCGGGGTATGAAAAAGCGGTTTGTGGTGGTAGATTACAATCCCGAAGTGATTGACGAGCTGGAACGTAAACACATTGAATATCTCTACGGTGACGCGACCGACCCAGAGCTGCTGGCGGACATTGATATTGAAAAAACCAAGCTGATTGTGAATACCATCGGTGACCACACGATTAATATTTCACTGACGCAGTACGTTCGCCGGCGCAACAAAGACGTGGTGATTATTTGCTATTCACGCGACCACAACGAAGCTGCTGCGCTCTATAAACTGGGCGCCAGCTACGTGATGTTGCCGCATTTTATCGGTTCAGAGAAGCTCAATATGTTCATTCACCTGCATGGCATTAATAAAGACAGCTTTGAAGAATACCGCAAAAAGCACCTGATTCAAATTGGCCGCACGGCACTCTCTGACGAAATCTAGACAGTGGCATTTGAGGTTTTTGGTACCATGCATTACACTTATGGTTAATGAAGCTGCAACTGAAGAATATTGATCTGACAATTATTGCGTGGGCACGACGTTTGTTTGTACCGATTGCGCGCGTGGCGTTCTTTGTTATCTATTTTTACTTCGGCATTTTAAAAGTATTTAACCTCAGTCCGGCCACGCCGCTAGCCGAAGCGCTGACTCGGCAGACGATTGGTATGCAGTATTTTCACAGCGCCTATATTATTTTGGCGGTTTTTGAATGTCTGATTGGTATTTTATTCCTGATTCCTCGTGCGACGCGCCTCGTCGTGCCTGTGCTGTTTATCCATATGCTAATCGTCTGCTCGCCGCTGATCTTGGTACCACAGATCGCGTGGACACATTTCTTCGTACCGAGCCTTGAAGGCCAGTATATTATTAAGAACGTCGCGTTGATAGCGGTGGCGATTGGGATTGTGGCGAGTACGATGCCACTGGCGCATACACCAGGCAAACGCCTCAAACGGTAGTGCGATAGTCAGCCAGGCGCTGTGAATCACTAAAAGTAAGGGTGATACGAGTGTGCCATAGCTGAGGGTGAGTTTTTCGGAACGGTCCGGCCCGGTCTCTGACCAAATTGCGACAATCGTCCATAGACCTACGCTTATCCAAGCGAGAAGTAATGATGAGCTGTTTTGCAGCGTTGTGGTCGTCACAAATAGCCAGATGAATGTATAGGTGACAGTGAGACGTATTGGCCACATAGCGTACGTTACGCGCGTCAGCTGGCTAAATGACGAGTACTCGGAGGTAAGGGATAATGTGGCATCGTAGTGGCGCCGGCGAGCTGGTTGATGGGCATGTTCCATAAAATAGCTATGACGATACATCGTACCGGTTTGAGGTGACGACGAGCGGCGAGGGAGACGCAGCCAGGCTTTTTGGAGAAGCTGGTTGCTCGCCTGCCTGTAGCGCACCAGTAACGACGTGAGCGAATATGATAATGGGTGACGCCGCGCCAACTGCAGCGAGCCGAGGCGCTGATCATCATAAAAACGTGCCACAGCGTGCTTGATAGTGCCGGGCGTTACTATATCGCCAGCTTGGAGTATGAGAATAAAATCATGTTTTGAGTGGCGACGATAGGCCTGCTGCAGGCGCTGCTTTTGTGAGACGTGACGTAGCGGAGCGTAGCGATGAAGGACGGACTGTGGATGTAGCTGCTGATACTTTTGGATGAGCTGTTTAATCGCCGGAGTGGGTTGGCTAACGACGCAAACCGTCATATGGTAATAGCGACTAGTGAAGACAGCTTGTACACTGCGCTCGATCATTGCATCTGAATCGTTGACGTCGATAAGCACGGCAACTCGAGGCTGCTTGGCGCGGCGTAGTATTCGTACGACATGGTCTAGCCGCGCTCGGCGTGAGATGGCTCGGAAGTCATACCAACTGGCACGCAACACAACGCAGCTCGCAGCGATAACCATAGCGCCAAGTAGGGTGCTGTAGAGGAGTGTATTCATAGTGTATGTACTCCCGTGAGACGAAACGAGTAAAGAGAGCGGTACTGACTCCAGTCGCCGCTGCAGGTTTGGAGTATTAGTGTCGGCAGCGTATCGACCGCGAAGACATCCGTATTGCTTGGGTCGACCTGCTGAAAGGATTCGTAGGTATAACTAAAGACGGCACCAGAACTGGTGTATACGTCGGCGGTCGCGCCGGGTTGAATGTCGGGTAACGATCCAAACAACCCTTGCTGACCATGGGCATAAATCAGCGTCGTACCGTTATTGTTATTTGCGGGAACTGACATATTGGCGTAAAAGGCGCTATCCATGCCGAGCGTCCAGCTGCTGTCGACGGGGTTGTATAGGCCCGTTTGAATAGACAAATCAATCCCCACGCTTGGGACGACTACTCTGGTTGGTGCACCCTGGATAATTACTTTCGGTTTCACATGATGGGCGGGTGGGTGATAAATAGCAAGAACCGGCGCCGGCGTGCTGACCAGGAAGAACATTCCAATAATCAACACGTTGGCGCAGGTAATAATGCTGTAAAACCAGACACGTTGGCGAATCGGCTGCTTTTTAGGCTTTGAAGTGGCCATATGCGGTAACCGCTAGGCGAGCCCCGAGGACGCTAGCGCCGAGTACTCCAATCAATCCAGCGATAATCATAGCTGGTGACAGGGTTGCGGTGTTCGCAAGAGCAGTAGGTTTGACGGCTCCGGCTCCAGCTCCAGCTGCGGCTCCAGACCCTTGTGGTGCCACTGGTTGCTCCACTGGCGGGGTAACGACTGGTGTGATAGGTGCTGTGGTCGCAACGACTGTACAGGCCGTACCATTCGTGACGGTCGCAGCAAAGGTCGTGCCGTTGGCATTGGTGGCTGAGCCCGTCATTGCACTACCGCCATTACCATTATCATTGCTACCAGCTGAGCCGCTGACGGCGATTTGTTGGTTGGTATTGTCGACAGTGACTTCGTTGTTGTTTGTGACTTTACAGGTGAATTCTGTTTTTGACGTACAGATATTGACCGAATCTGGTCCGGTAAATCCAACCGGACAAGTGCTGTCTGCTGCATAACTAGTATTTCCGAATGCAAGTGGTACAAGCACAACTGCCAGAACCGCTCCAAATAACGATAACTTCTTCATATGGTCTCCCTTCCTTATGATGATAGATTTCGCGAGCGTGTTTGTCTTAGTAAGTCCATGATAGGCCTGATTTTTACGTTTGTAAACGATGAATTTTTGGTCATCTGTTATATCGCGTTCGTATAATTAAAAACGCCACCCTGAATGGTAATCAGCGTGGCGTTTTGCAAGAAGCGATTGTTCTACATAGAAACTAATTCGATATCGAAGACGAGATCGGAGTTTGCTGGAATGTTGGCAGCGGCGCGCCTCGAGCCGTAGGCCAGGGCCGACGGAATAATAAGGCGGCGGGTACCACCAACTTTCATGCCGGGAACGCCTTCGGTCCAACCGGCAATGACTTGGTTCAGGCCAAACGTGGCTGGCTTGCCAAAATCGTGCGAACTCTGAAAAATAGTGCCGTCGACGCACAGTGCACCGGTATAATGCGCGGTAATGGTCGCGTTTTGAGGCACGGTGTCACCGGTGCCAACAATAATATCGATACTTTGCAAGCTATCGACTTTGGCAATCGGCGTAAAGTCGGCTAATTTTGTACCTTCGAGTGGGGTGTGTGAATCTAAAGTCATACTTTTAGTTTACTACGTTTTCGGCGACGATCGGATTCGTCTTCTATTTCGTGGCCAACAATCTCTTCAATCAGGTCTTCGATAGTCACGATACCGACAATCTTATCAGCTTTTTCGACGGGTACCAGGTGGGTGCTACTGGCGATAAATTTACGAAGCATTGTGTCGAGCGCGGTGCGACTACCGACCAGACTAACAGGATGCAGCGGCAGGTCATCGACGCGGTATGCTGTTGTGTTAAAATCAACATCTATCAACTCTTTCATAAGCAGCAGGCCATAGCACTGCGTCGCGGCAGCATTGAAAATAGGAATACGGCTGCGACCTTTGCGCTTAATTTCTGCGACGAGTTCGGGCGTCAGCGCCGCGTCCGGCGTCAACCAATAGACGTCGTGAATAGGCAACATAATATCACTGACGTGCTTTTCGCTGAGTTGCAGTGCGCCGCGAATAATCTCCACCTCATCGTCGTCAAGTTCGCTCTCGTCACGCTCGAGATGCTCGGCAATCATCATCCCTAGCTCGCTTCGGGACTGCAGCTGGGATTTTTGTTCACTAAAGAGTTGGTCGAGGAGCAGCTGAAGCGGTTTTGAGACGGGATAGGTCAGCATGATCATACCGCGCATGACGAGGGACAAGTTAGCACAATAGCGCAGTGCCTGGCGGCTAAAGACGGCTTGGGGCAGTACTTCACCAAAGACGACGAGAATCAGTGTCGCAATCGTGCCCGCAATGACGCCGTACAGGACGCTCTCAAGGACAAGCGACGTGGCTGAGGCGGCGGCCATGTTGGTGAGGAGAATAGCTGCCAGAGTCAGATGGGTATTTTGCCGTAGGGGCAGTACCTTTTTTGCCATCGGGTTACCGAGCTTGGCTTTGCGACGGAGGTCCGACAAGCTTAGCGACATGAGGGCGACATTAAGGCCGGACGCCAGTGCTGATAGCCCGACGAACGCAATAACGACAGCGATGGTACCTCCAACGCTCATAGTAAAAACTCACGCATCATTAGATGTCCTTAGTGTAGTACGCTATTCGTTTGTTCGCAAGCGAGAAGAGACACTCTACCGAATCCGCACCTACGTTTCAAAAGTAGCTTGTATATATAAAAATGGTGCGTTATAATGTTGGTAGTACACATCCGGCCGGCAGGTCGGATTTTTTCATAGAAAAGGAGAACAATCATGGACGAATTAAACTTAAAACAATTAACCCTCGCAGTACGTACAATTGCTGAGGAAAAAAACTTACCTGAAGAGACAGTTATGTCGGTTATCGAGCAGGCAATCGCGGCTGCATGGCGCCGAGATAACGGCGAACGCGACCAAGAAGTTCGCGCCGAGCTGAACGTTAACGACGGTACTGCGAAGGTTTTTGTGGTTCGTGAAGTTGTCGAAGAAGTTGGCTCTGACCTGGTTGAAATCAGCCTTGAAGATGCGCAGAAGGTAAAGAAAGACGCCGTTCTCGGTGACACTATCGAAGAAGAGCACAGTGTCGAGAGCTTTGGTCGCGTGGCTGCTCAAACTGCGAAGCAAGTTGTGCTGCAACGTCTGCGTGAAGCTGAGCGTGAAGTCGTGCTTGAAGAATACGAAGATAAAATCGGTTCTATTGTGACCGGTATCGTCCAACGCGTTGAGCCACGGGTGATTCGTGTCGAACTCGGCAAGGCAACTGGTATTATTCCTCAGAGCGAGCAAATTCAGGGTGAATTTTACAGTGTTGGCTCACGTATCAAGGTCTTTATTAAAGATATCGAACGTGACAATCGTGGTCCACAGCTGATTTTGAGTCGTGGTAACGAGGCCTTTGTGGAGTTCTTGTTCCGCCAAGAAGTCCCTGAAATGGAAACTGGCGCCGTTGAAATCAAGGGTGTTGCCCGCGAAGCTGGTCGTCGTACCAAGCTGGCTGTTGCTTCAACTATGGCCGGTGTTGATCCTGTCGGTACCTTTGTCGGCGGTCACGGTACGCGTGTCCAGGCGGTTATGAACGAGATTGGTGATCAAGAGAAGATTGACATCATTCCATTTGACGCTAACAACGAACAATTTATCCGTAACGCCCTCAGCCCAGCTGAAGTAGTGAAAGTTGAAATTGACGAAGCCAACAAGCGCGCCCGTGTGTCTGTTGCCGAAGACCAGCAATCAATCGCTATCGGTCGTGGTGGTCAGAATGTTCGCCTGGCGAGCCGTTTAACTGGGTACGAACTTGATATCGAGCAAGCTGAGCCAGCTGCTGCGCAAAAACCAGCCGAGCCAAAACCTCGCAAGAACATCGAGGATAGTCTCTTGAACGCTGTTGAAGAATCAATCGAAGAATAGAATCATCTTACTTCCGAAACAATTAGCACTCTATTGACGAGAGTGCTAATTTTTGTGTATACTAATGATAGTAACGCAGCAAAATACACGAAAACGCTTGCGCTCACTACATGGAGGCTAGATAATAGAATTATGGACGACTACGGTGACTTCTTAACCCACCTAACCGACAATGCTCGGACGAGTTTGCAGCATGCCGACGCGATTGCACGCGGCTACGGCAGCGCCTATATCGGCACCGAGCACCTCTTGCTTGGTGTTTTGGCGCAGGGCTCATCTGTGGCGGCCAAGGTACTCGCCGACGCCGGCATTACCCTTGATCGTGCTGAACTCGCCCTTAACATGACGCCGCGTACCCTAGTCATTAGTACCGGGGCCAAAGGGTTGTCAGAGACAGCGAAACTGACACTCAAAATGAGCTGGGAAGTAGCCCAAGAATTTCATCAAGATTTTCTCGGTACCGAGCATATTCTCTATAGTATCTTGAGCCAAAAGAATGCGCGCGCCACCGTGCTACTACGTGATATGGATGTTGATGTGGCGGGGCTGAGCGACGAGCTTGAAGAGTTTTTTGACCGTAAACACGCTGATTTTCACGAGGTTGATGGCCAGACGACGGCACAACCACGCAAGAAGACCGGTCGTCAAGGCGCGCTGGAAACCTTTGGCATTGACCTCACTGCCAAGGCAAAGAACGGCGAGCTTGACCCGGTGATTGGTCGTGATGCCCAAGAAGAACGCATGGTGACGATTCTCAGTCGCCGCACTAAGAACAACCCTGTCTTAATTGGTGAGCCAGGCGTCGGTAAGACGGCTATTGTCGAAGGTTTGGCGCAGCGAATTGCCCGTGAAGACGTGCCTGACCATCTGATGGATAAGCGGGTCGTTCAACTTGACCTGGCGGCGATGATTGCCGGCACAAAATACCGCGGTGAGTTTGAAGAGCGCCTGAAAAAGGTGATCAGTGAACTGCAAGAACAGAAAAACGTGATTATCTTTATTGACGAGCTCCATTTACTGGTAGGTGCTGGTGCGGCCGAGGGTGCGCTTGATGCGGCTAATATGCTCAAGCCGGCCCTGGCCCGTGGTGAGCTCCACTTGATTGGGGCGACGACGCTGGATGAATATCGCAAGCATATCGAAAAGGACAGTGCGCTTGAGCGCCGTTTCCAGTCGATTGTGGTGCCTGAGCCATCTCTCAAAGATACGATTGCTATTTTGAAGGGACTACGCGCCAACTACGAGAGGCATCATGGTGTTAGTTTGAGCGATGAAATCTTGGAGGACGCCGTCTATATGGCTGACCGCTACGTCAGCGACCGCTTCATGCCCGATAAAGCCATCGACGTAATTGACGAAGCAGCCGCACTCGTCCGTGTTAAGGCTGGCCACAAGCCAAGCAAGCTCCGCGACTTCACGCGCCAGCTGAAGAATTTGAACGAAAAAATGGAAGATGCCGTGGCCTCTGAAGATTACGAACGAGCCGCCCTCTACAAAACGCGCATCAGCCAAATCAGCGGCAAGCTCGACGAAACGCGCAAAGAATACGAGAGTAAAACGCCAATCAAACTGAAGAATGACGATATTGCGCATGCTATTGCAACGATGACAGGGATTCCGGTGAAGCGTGTTCAAAAGTCGGAAGCAAAATTGCTCCGTAACCTCGAAAAACACCTCGGTAAATATGTTGTTGGCCAAACCGAAGCGGTTGAAAAGGTTGCCCGGGCGATTCGTCGCAGCCGCAGTGGTGTGGCGAGTAACAAGCGCCCGATTGGCTCCTTCGTATTTATGGGTCCAACCGGCGTCGGTAAGACGGAGTTGGCTCGCGTCCTCGCCCGTGAAGTTTTTGGTAGCGACGATGCGCTGATCAAAATCGACATGAGTGAATTCGGCGAGAAGCACAACACCAGTCGCTTGCTCGGTGCGCCAGCTGGCTATGTTGGTTACGAAGACGGCGGGCAACTGACGGATAAAATCCGCCGTCAGCCGTATAGCGTCGTGCTTTTTGATGAAATTGAAAAAGCTCATCCGGAGGTATTCCATATCTTACTGCAACTGCTTGAAGATGGTAAATTGACTGATGCCAAGGGCCGCAGTGTCGACTTTTCGAATACGATTGTTATTCTGACCAGTAACCTGGGTGCCGACCGCATGATGAAAGAATCGAGCTTAGGGTTCCATGCCGCCACAAAGTCCGATGCCAAGAAGCTCGACGAAATGCACGACGAGAACGCCCAGGCAGCCCAAGCCGCCCTTGCGAAAATGATGCGTCCAGAGCTGATCAACCGTTTTGACGCTGTCGTCACCTTCCGGGCGCTGACTCGTAAGGAAGTCGGGTCAATCTTTGATAATTTACTAAATGAGCTCCAAGAGCGCTTGGTGCGCAAGGGTATCCACCTGGCTATAAAGGGTTCGGCCAAGCGATTACTGATAGATAAGGGCTACGATGAAAAGTTTGGTGCACGTCCGCTGCGCCGGGCAATTCAAGATGAGCTCGAGCATCAGGTCGCCGACGGAATTTTATCGGGTGAGTACGAAAAGGGCAGTGTTATTGAAGTAAAAGCACAAAAAGGTGGGATAGTTCTTGATGTTCGCAGCGAAGTTATGGCATAAGAGCAGCGGCTTTCATACAAGCGGGCTGATTATCGGTTTGATAGCAGTGGTTATTACCGGCTGGTTGGTGTTGAACCGCCAGCTTGTCGTTGATCAACTAAGCACGTGGCAGTATCAGCCGAGCAGCGCGGTGGCGTCGATTGCGACGCGTGCCGATATGAGCGACAACGGTCGGTTTATTTTTTACGCCAGCCAGCCAGCGATTGAGGATAGTCAAACATTCAATCAAGACTGTACTCGTAAAGAGCAGAGTACGGCGATTCTTGGTTGCTATGATGGCCGTCGGATTTATGTCTATAACGTGACAAACGCGCAGCTCGACGGTATTAAGGAAGTGACCGCAGCGCATGAAATGCTGCACGCCGTCTATCAACGAATGAGCGCCACTGAAAAAACACAGGTCAACGCCTTGGTTGAGGCCGAATACATCAAGCTTAAAGACGACACAAATTTTGCCGAGCGTATGGCGATATACGCTCGCACCGAGCCAGGTGAGCGCGATAATGAACTGCACTCCGTCATTGGCACAGAGGTGGCGACGATTAGTCCGGCGCTTGAGGCACACTATAAAAAGTATTTCACTAATCGACAGGCGGTCATCGCGCTCCATGCGAAATACGAAAGCGTCTTTACTGATTTGGAAGCGCAAAATACGGCCTTGATGGCTCAGCTGACCGCTCTCGGTGACGAGATTAAGAATAGTTCGACGAGCTACAATAGCGGCGTGGCACAGCTCAACCAAGACATCGCCAGCTTCAACCAGCGAGCGGCAGATAACGGCTTTGCGTCGCGCTACGCGTTCGACAGTGCACGGGCATCGCTGGTATCCCGTGCGGCCGACCTGAATACTCAGCGCGATACGATCAATAGTGACGTGGTACAGTACAATGCTTTGCGCGACAAACAATCACAGATAGCGGTGCAGTCGGATAGTTTGAACCGTAGTATTGACAGCAGTTTATCAGCGGCGCCGAGTATCTAGAGTGGTACAATGTAACTAATGGTAAAATCTCGAACACAATTTATCTGTCAGAACTGTGGCGCCAGCTACCCCAAATGGACGGGTAAATGTGATAATTGCGGTGAATGGAATACGCTGGTTGAGCAAGCGGCGGTCAGTCAGGGTAAGTCTGCTGTTGCCAAGAGTGCGACCAGTGGCCATATCCTCGCTCCACAAACGATGAGTTCGATTGCGACTGAAGACGGCTTGAAGCGCATGACGACCGGGTACGAGGAGTTGGACGCCGTGCTGGGCGGTGGTGTCTTGCCAGGTGGCGTTATTTTGATGGCGGGTCAGCCAGGCATCGGTAAAAGTACGCTGCTACTTCAGGTAGCCAGCGAAGTCGGCAAGAGCATGCCGGTGCTATACGCCAGTGGCGAGGAATCGGCCTCTCAGGTGAAGCTGCGCGCCGAGCGTCTCGGTGCCAACACCCGCGAGCAGCTCCATTTTGTAGCCAGCACCAGTGCTGATGATATCGCCGCGACGATTCGTTCCGGCGCGTACAAGCTGGTTATCATTGACTCGATTCAAACCCTCAGTCTTGATGAAATCACCTCGGCGCCAGGTACGGTCAGTCAGATTACCAACAGTAGTAATGTGATTATTCGCGCTGCCAAAGAAGCCGGTGCGGCAGTGGTGCTGGTGGGGCACGTTACCAAAGAGGGTAGCATTGCCGGGCCGAAAGTGTTGGAACACTTAGTCGACGTCGTCCTACAGTTTGAAGGCGACCGTTATGGTGGCTTCAAGGTAGTGCGCGCGGTCAAAAACCGCTTTGGCTCGACGAGCGAGGCGGCGATATTTGAAATGTATGAACAAGGGCTACGCGTCGTGGTGAACCCATCGGCGGCACTGCTGGCCGAACGTCAAAATGCCGACGGCTCAGTGGTGATGGCGACGCTAGAGGGCACCCGGCCGCTCCTCGTGGAAATTCAGGCGCTTGTCAATCCGACCAATTTCGGGTATCCTAAAAGAACAGCCTCGGGTTTCGACCTGAACCGACTTAATCTTTTGATAGCCGTCCTGGAAAGGCGGACCAAACTGAATTTATCGGACAAAGATATTTATATCAATGTTGTCGGCGGGCTGAAATTGAACGATCCAGCGGCTGACCTCGCGATTTGCATGGCTATCGCCAGTGCTGCTGCCGGCAAACGGCTTGGTGACGAACTTGTCGTCTTCGGTGAAATTGGCCTAGGCGGCGAAGTGCGCAGCGTTCACAGTGCTGATCGCCGGGTGGCTGAAGCGAAGAAGCTTGGTTTTACCAAGGCAATTGCACCGAAATACGGTGCTGAAAAAAACTCATTTATCAAAGGTGTTGGCGATTTGCGCCAAGCCTTAATTGACTACCTGCAATAGAGATTGCACGGTGAGTCAGAAGGAAAACATATGGAACTAACTCAAATAATCACCGTCTTCATTGCACTCGCAATCTTGGCCGAGGTGACATTCTTGGTGGTAAAATTACCACGACAAAATCTTATTAAAAAACAAGGTCGACCGATTTTGGTTGATACCTCGGTGCTCATCGACGGTCGCATTATCGCCGTTGCCCAGTCGGGCTTTATTGGTGATACGCTGGTGATTCCCCGTAGTGTGATTGGCGAGCTGCAATTTTTGGCCGACAATGCCGATCACGACAAACGTGCCCGTGCTCGTTATGGACTGGATGTCGTCAAAGATCTCCAAGCTATGAATGAAGTCAACGTCGAGATTCTACAAGACGGTAGCAAGGCTGAAGAGGGTGTTGATGAACGCCTGTTGAATCTTGCCAAGAAGCACGGTGCGGCTGTGTGTACGATCGACTACAACCTTAATAAAGTCGCCGTCGTCGAAGGTATTACCGTTCTTAACGTCAACGAACTCGCCAAGAGCCTGCGGATGGCCTACCTGCCAGGCGAAAAGATGATGCTGGAATTGGTCCAAAAAGGTCAAGATTCACACCAGGGCGTCGGCTATCTGCCTGACGGCACGATGGTTGTCGTCGAGCACGCGAACAAAAGTATTGGTAAAGTTGTCGAGATTGAATTTATTCGTAGTCTGCAAACGGCAGCTGGTAAGATGATGTTCGCCAAGCCAACGCAACCCGAAGAGCAGCCGGTGGCGAAACAGTCACGACCAACAGGTAAAAAGCCAATTGAAAAAGAAAAAGTCATCGCGAAGGTTGAGCGCCCAGCGCAAAAAACACCACGTGCTAACCGTACACCTGAAAAAAAGCGAGAAGCGAAGCCGGAAGTCCAAGCTGTTGTGGCGCCAGCTGAACCTGCTGTACCCGCCGTCTACCATAGCGATGACCGCGAACAGCGCCGTGCTAACAAGCCACAGCAAAACAACCGTCGCAACGATAATGGTCCTAAACCTCAGAAAACAGCTCCTGTTGCGCCTCAGAACTCACAGCAAGCATATGCGCAGAATCACCCTCAGCGTAGCGCCAAGCGCCCTAAAACGTCGTCACAGCGCGAAGCTGCGTTGATTGACCTCGTACAGAATCAGTAGGCTGTAATCCGTCAATAGACACCCACGACTAAAGCTGTGGTGCTCTGTCGGCTTGAGCCGACGCGCATAGTTTTATTGCAGAATATACGTAAGCATAAGTAGGTAACAGTTTAAAGTGGCCATTACAGTCTTGTTTATGCTTGCAATAGAATACGTCTTCCGTCATAACTAACTTCATCACCTCTACTACTGGGGTATGGAGAGTTGTTCACTAAAAAATCATGAATGACTCTCTGTATCACAGGCAGCCCGGCGATCGCTTGGCTATTAATAGAGAAGGTGAGGCAAGTGGCAACACGAAATATAGAGATAGACGACAACAAGATCGTCTTGTACATCGGCGACTACGGTATCTCCATTGGTACCATCGAAGCCGACCAGCGTGACAATCCGCGGAAGCCGCACGTACTGCCAGATCTCTTGGCTTTCCATCAATACTGCGTTGGTGCGCAGATCGGCAAGTGTGCATACAGCGCTGAGGGGACGAAGGCAAACCAGAAGCAGATCCGAGACTACACTCGTGTCTTGTCGGTCATCAACCGGCTCTTGGCCGAAATCGAGGACGCAAACAAGTCCGAGATCACGCCGCCATCAGCCGATCAGACCGATCAATCCACGGTTTGATCACCAGCCCGCATCTGCGGATGAAAAGACCCGACAGTCCAACTGTCGAAGAGTCATTCACCGACAGGTCGGGCTCTTTTCATGAATAAATTTTGCTATTATTGACGATCTTTTCCACGCACTTATAAAAGGCCTCTCGCACCGCATAGGGAAGTGGCGACACTCGTCAAGATTTACTTCACAGTTGGCAAAATTCACAAATACATTATGAACTTTGGGTACTGCCGAGAGTAGTGTGAGACCGAAGCCTCACACTACTCTCGTAATTTGACTACCGAATCATGCGCGCAAGGTTTGCGAAGATGTCTTCGACGCCGCTGAGTTTGCATCGCCAGTCATCAGCCACCTCGACAAAGCAGTTGATGTCGGCGGTGAGCTGATCGGGGTCAACCCGCTCTTGGCACCGGACGTACAATCCTCTGCGACGCTTGTGGATGTTGGGCGAGCCCATCGTGTCCGTGTGCCACCGAAGAAATTCTTCGGTGTGCAAGAACCACGCCTCGTCTTTCTGAGGGAGATCCTTGATTTCCTGCCACTTGGACGGTGCAAGTTCTGCGCCGTCGTGTACGTAGTGCAACGAGGTGTTGGTGTCCAGAACATCCATGATTATTTCCCTTCGGTTTTAGGTGATAGCGGGCGATCAAACCATAAGCTACTAGAAATGCTTATGACCTTATCACCCACTATCAGGGAACCGGTAGACGTATAGGTTCACTGACGTCGGAATCCGTTATCAGTCGTTAACATTATATCAGATTATGCGATGCTTGTCAATTTAAGCGGTGACACTCTGAGCCATCGCAAGAATCTATTTATATCGAGCTCCTTCATGCTCTGACGTAATAACTTAGCCATCCGTGTATTGCAAGCCGCGCTCCTCCATTCTATCTGCCAAACAAATGAGCTCCTCGATGAGAGGATTCCTCCTATGGCTCTGCGGGCTCCCTCGGTGGGGAAAATCCACTCGATAGGCAGCATGTGAAAAAAAGCTTGCGCTAACTCTGTAAGGGAGGAGTATTAAGGAGGTTGAGCGGGCGGTGAACAGAACAGACTAGCTTCTGGATTAAGTTCAAAACGACAGGTCAAAAAAATACTCCCAAGACGGGAGTATTTTTTTGAGTATGAAACTAAATCTAGTTGTTGGGCTTAGACTTACCGCTTCAGTGACTAGAGTCTCCAGTGCTTGTACTTGTGTAGTACAAACTATCCGTAACCGTCGCAGTGATAGTCTGCGTGCTGGTTGAGTCGCTAGGGTAAGGGGCTGTTGCCGTACTACCGCTAACTGTTGCCTGTATCGTTGTTCCGTTAATAAGGAAGGTGACACTTTGAACTGGTCGTGTTGCCGATACAGTCGCGGTAATGATACCACCGGCGACATGCGGCGCGCCAATCGTTGGTGTCGGGTCGCCACAGACATGCGCGTCATCATCGGCTGTCGCGTCGTAGCCGTCAGTCGACACAAAGCTGTCCTTTTTAGTGATCGGGTCGGTAGTTTTCATAACCGCTACTTCGATCTTGGCAGCCTCTGGCGTACAGTCAGTGGCTTTCTTTTTAGAGACGCGGTCAAAGGTGAGTTTTGCGTCGGTGCTTCCCTGGCTTTTGTTATACCAAGCGGGGTAGAGTTCGCCGCCAATCGACTGGATGCCGGCTGGTTGCGTAAACCACGTGCCGCCGTTGGCTGGATTCCACTTACCCTGACCCGCGTAGACCGTTTTGTGAGCGTATTCGAGCACCTGGCCAATAATCTTGGCCGGGAGCGATGAGTTACCGCTGGTCAGGATGGTTGTATCTGGGTTACCGAGCCATACGCCCATAGTAAGGGCTGGGCTGTAGGCGACGTTCCAGATATCTTTTGGTTGACCACCCTTGTCGGAGGTACCAGTCTTGACGGCGGTGCGCACACCCGGAATCCACAATCCGTAGAAGTGGCGACCATACAGGCCAGCGCGGGCGTTATCATCACTGAGGATGTCGGACATGATGTAGGCAACTTGGGGATCAACGATTTGCTTACTTTCGTCTTTCCATTGTTGGAGTACTTCGCCACGGCTGTTGACGACCTTTAAGACATCGCTTTGTGGCTTGTAAACGCCCATGCGTCCAAGTGTTGCGTAGCCGTTAACAAGGTCGATCTGGCGGTTGGTACAGCCACCGATCGCTGATGACAGTCCAGCCTGGGTGTCTTGCCCCTGGGTACAGTAACTGGTGTTACCCATAGCGTGGACGGTCTTGATGGTACTGCCTGGGTTGTTCTGGTCGGAAACGTACATCGCTTTTACGGCCGGAATGTTACGTGACAGAGCGAGTGATTTACGAATGTTGATGCCACCTAGGAACTTATTGTCGGCGTCGTGTAGCGGCGCACCGTAGATG
>DHJF01000016.1:17443-17971 GCA_002404195.1 Candidatus Saccharibacteria bacterium UBA4727
GTGTAGCGGCGCACCGTAGATGCCGCTCATAGTATTGTCGTCGGCTAGTACCGAGCCGCTGCCGTAATTTGTCTTGCCGGCGCCTTGGTTGGAGAACAGTTGTGAATAGACGAGCGGCTTGATAGTCGAGCCTGGCTGGATCATCGCCATGGCAGCATTGTCTTGGCCAAACCCGGGGTAGCTGTAGCTGCGGCTACCTACCATAGCAACGATTTGGCCGGTTTGGGTGTCTTCGACGGTGGCTGCACCGTTTGTAAAGCCGCTACGGGTCGGAATACCGGTATAGGCAGGGTTATCCGGGTTGAACATTTGGTCAAAGCTGTCTTCGAGCTTGTTTTGAATATCAAGGTTGAGGGTCGTGGTAATCGTCAAGCCGCCTTGGCCAACGGTTGCTTTACCGAGTTTTTGTTCGAGTTCGGAGCGTACCATCTGGACGAAATGCGGTGCCTTGATGTTGGCGTACTGGTCGGCGAGCGGTTTGAGGTTATCGAGGATTGGATACTTCTTGGCTTCGTCGGCCTGCGCCTT
>DHJF01000016.1:18192-18427 GCA_002404195.1 Candidatus Saccharibacteria bacterium UBA4727
ATATATTTTTGATCAACCATACTGTCGAGTACCTTGTGTTGGCGTGCAATCAGCGCGTCGTGACCGTCAACATTATACGGGTTGTAGACGCTTGGGTTGTTTGGAATGGCGGCAAGGAGAGCAGCCTCTGGTAATGTCAGGTCCTTTGAAGCGACACCAAAGTAGGTTTGCGCGCCCGATTCGACACCGTTACGCCGGCCACCATACGGGGATTCATTAAGGTACAGATCAAGAA
>DHJF01000014.1:0-11719 GCA_002404195.1 Candidatus Saccharibacteria bacterium UBA4727
ACCAAGTTTATATAACAGATAGAGGCTAGTTTTTATGCTAGTCTCTATTTTGTTTCTCTATCTGTTATCTTGGCTCAAACTCATTTGGTGCTTTCAGCGAAGCTAAAGTTGGGTAGGCGACATCATTTTAATCAAGTCCTCACCCTCTGTCATAAATTGACAACATTAACAATTATTGTTATAATGTAGTAGATTTTGTCCACCCTCACCCCTTCATAGAAAGTAGAGCGACAAATGACAAATCGCACCTCCTCTCAGGCAGTAAAGGACAAGCTGGCATCACACATGGAGAACGGGCATCCGAGCTTCAAGGTTTTGTCGGCAGCTCCGGCTCATCGCGACAACCTGCATCTTTACATCGTCGCCGTTCCGATGGCGGTCATGCACAGCGGCATCGGCGGCTGGGTGTCCAAACGGATCATCTCTGAATGGGGCAAGCCAACCGAGTTCGGTAACGATCTGTTCAGAACAGTCAACCGGATCAAGGGCGTCGAACTGTCGCTCCAAAACGATCATCCACACGTCGTGCAGATATTCACGGGCGGCAAGTTGGAAAACTTGGAACCGCCCGGCAGCTTCTACTACGTTTCCCGAGGCCTACCGGCCGTTGTCTGCGGGGCGATCGAAGAGGTCATCCTGCGGAATAGCAGCTTCGGCCAGCGGTTTGCGGAGTGGCTCCGCCGACTCGTCTGAGAGTCACAAGAATGGTGCGCCCCCCTAGTCCAAGTGGCTAGGGGTTTCGCATTTTTAGAAGATTGAGTAAATTTCAAAAGTTCTAATCCCAGCCCCATATCTATCCAACGGGTGTTATTATTCACGATAACTCTTCCCATCTCATTAATTCCGTAAAGAGTAAGTTCCAATGTGAGTGTACTTGGGCGACCAAGTTTATATAACAGATAGAGATTGGCTTTCACGCTAATCTCTATTTTGTTGCTATATCTGTCATTTTGGTTCCAATCCCGACTGGTTAATTGCTACAATAGGGTCATGATAGAGGCTAGAGAAGGATTTCTTGATTTTAAGGGATATAAAACCTGGTACGTCGTTCATGGAGAAGGACAGATGGGCACGCCATTATTTGTAGTACATGGTGGCCCAGGCTATCCACACAATGGTTTGAATAACACAGCAGAACTAGCCGAGAACGGTTATCCTGTCGTTTTATATGATCAACTAGGGTGTGGACTTTCCGATAGACCCGAAGATCTATCCCTTTGGACAGTAGGCACATTTCTTGAAGAGTTAGATGCATTACGTCAACATTTAGGCTTCAAAAAAGTTAATTTGCTCGGACAGTCTTGGGGAGGTTCACTAGTCGCAGAATATTGCTTAAGATATGGTGAAAACATCGATGAACTTATCCTTCACTCTCCGCTAATCGACTCGAAATTATGGGTTGAAGAAGCAGATAGATTGAAAGACCAGCTACCCGATGGTAAAGGCGAACGTATGCGTGAGCTTGAACTGACTGGCGACACAAATAACGATGAATATAAGGACTTGTCCGATTTGTTTGACGATACGTTCGTTTTGCGCGTGAAGCCAAAACCTCAAGATGTGCTGGACTCTCTCCGGGGAGCTGGTTTACCTGTTTATCGCACAATGTGGGGACCGAGTGAGGCATTCGCAACTGGAAATCTCAAAGCGTGGTCCATCATTGACCGACTCAAATATATAGGACAGCGTACATTGCTCATTTCTGGCAAGTATGACGAAGCAACTCCAAAACAGATGCAAATAATTGCTGATAACATTTCTGACGTCAAGTGGGAGCTTTTTGAAAACAGCTCGCATTGTGCAAATTTGGAGGAGCCAGAAAAGTATATTCAAACGATTGCCAGCTTCTTGAGTTCCACTATTGCTAGGTAGAGTAGAATAGTGCTGAATCACCTCTAGTAAGCTCTTTCCATCTTACTAACTCCGTCAAGATAGAGTTCCAATGCAGATGTACTTGGTCATTTGTGATGGCTTCAGCTAATAATCCCATTACTGGAGAATGATAAAGTGATTTTTACTAGGTAGTGGTTCCCGTATGATCTACTTATTGTTATGATATGAGATATGTTAACAAAAACGTGGCGAGATATTCTCGAGACAGCCCAGCGTGCGCCCTCGCCGCATAACGTTCAGCCTTGGAAGGTACGGATTGTATCTGAGGAAACGTGTGAAGTATTTATTGATACCGCCAGGACACTGCCGAAAGAAGATGTGACGGGTAGCTTTATTACTTCGGGGATGGTGATGTACCTGGAGACTATGCGTTACGTAGCGCAAACGTATCAATACGATTTACAGTATGAACTATGCGTTGATCAGTTGATTGACGATGATGGCCTGCAGTTATTTGCCAAGGTTGTCATAACGCCTGATGAATTAATTGCGCCCGAGTTTGAGCGGGATATCATCTTGCGTCGACGAACTTCAAGGTTACCTTACGCGCCAAAGCTAATCGCCGCGTCTGATCAAGCGAAACTGCAATTATTAGCCCAGTCGTATGGGTATGAATATGGTGATATGACCGATCCGAGTCGTGTCGAACAGGTACTTGCTCAAGACATTGCAGCTCTGTTTCGCGATTTTAATACGTCGAGCTATCACGATGAGATTGTTTCATGGTTTCGTTTTACGCGCCGTGCCGCATGGCGGCATAAAGATGGGCTAGATTTTCGTTGTATGCGCGTGCCAGCTGTCGAATATTATATGTCAGCTCGGTTTCCTAGGATTTTGCGACTACCAGTTCTTGGCAGTCTATTCGCAGAGCGATATCGTCGGCTCATCGGATCAACGCCTTGTATTGCATGGATTTCGGGTCCGTTTTGGCAGTCACAAGATGCAGTTACTGCAGGTAAGTTTTTAATGCATTTTTGGCTGGAGTTGACTCGTATGGGGCTGTATCTTCATCCGTTTGGTAATTTGGTCACGAATACGACGGCGCGCAGTGAATTCGAGGCGTTAACCGGTAGCGGTGATGTATGGTTTGTTGTGCGGATTGGCTATACGGATGAACCACCAGAGAGTTATAGGCTGCCGCTGGAACAAATCTTAATTGAGAAAGACGTATAAAATCATGCGCTATATAAAATTCTTTTACGTATACCTTCAAGATGCATTTGTGAACGTGGCGGCAAGTAATTTGCGTACGCATCGCTTTTTGTTCGTAAAGCATATCGAGTCATATCGCTGGCGACTTGGTTATTGGCGAGCGTGGCGGACGTATTACCGAGCGATGCGCAAAGTACCGGCCTATTCGCGCTTTGTTAAGGCGAATACTAAACAACTGCCTTCGTGGAATGGTTGGTCGTTGAGCCTAGATGTTATACCAAGCATGGATAAGCAGAATTATATCAAGCAATACAGCATTGAAGATCGTAGTTATGGTGGTAAATTACCAACTAAGGGAGTGGTGGTTGATGAGTCGTCGGGTAGTAGTGGTACACCAACCAGCTGGGTGCGCGGTCCATATGAACGAATGCTGATTCGTATAATCCTGCAGATTGTGTTTGCACAGCAGGCTGTGTCCACCAAGCCAACGTTTGTTATTAATGCCTTTGCCCTGGGCGCATGGGCGACGGGTATGAACGTTAGCGCTTCGCTGACCGAAGTTTCCATCATTAAGTCCACTGGGCCAGACCTGGATAAGATTATTCATACGCTGCAAGAATTCGGCACGAAGTACTCGTATGTCATTTTGGGCTACCCGCCATTTCTCAAGAACCTAGCTGACGATGAACGTATAGATTTGTCTGCCTATGAGATTGCGATTGGTTTTGGTGGTGAGGGTATGAGTGAAAACATGCGCCGCTATTTGCAAAAATCATTCACTAGCGTCACAGGATCATACGGTGCGTCCGATTTGGAGATTAACATTGCGGTCGAGACCAAATTCACTATCAAGCTGCGCAACGCGATTGAGCAGAATAAGGCACTTGCAGGGGAATTAATTAAGACTGGCTACGGCGTTTTGCCGATGATTTTTCAATACAACCCGCATGATTACGTATTGGAAACAAACGAGAGTGGCGAACTGCTGGTGACGATTGCGCGTAAAGAGAACATCAATCCTCGAATACGTTACAATATCCATGACCGTGGACATGTATTGCGCCTAAAAGAACTCAAGCCGATATTGAAAAAGTATGGTCTTGGTCATTTGGCAACACATCTCCATATTGATATGCCGTTATTGTTTCATTATGGCCGCTCAGACCTCTCGATCGATTATTACGGCGCGGTAGTAACACCTGATACCGTGCGCGAAGTTGTGTACGACGATACGGAGTTGGCGCACAATTTTGAGACGTATCGCTTGATCAGTTACGAGGATGATCATGCCAATAAGCAACTGCATATTGCAATCGAACTCAAGGGTGGTTTTACGCTGAACGATACAAAAGTAAAGGCTGCAGAAATCTTGGCGCAGATGCGGGCGCATAACGGAGATTTTAATTACGTCTGTACAATCGCAAAAGACAACACCAAGCCGACCGTGCATTTTTATGAATTCGCTACTGGTCCGTTCGCTCATGATAAAGCGAAATTAAAACACGAATACGTCACCCATCTGACTGTTGATGAGTATAAAGGTTATGGATTGGTGACGCGGTAGCGCGTAGCTACTCATAGGTGTTATTTCTGTAATCAGAACTGGCGACCCATGGATGCGCATGCTACACTAAACCAATGGAAACGCCTCTTTTTCGCCCACCAACCACTTTTTATCGTGTCTCGTTAAAAGCGATTATTCGTGACGCGTCCGGTCGCGTGTTGGTAGTAAAGGAAGGTAATGATAATAACTGGGGTCTGCCGGGTGGTGGCTGGGATCATGGTGAGACTGAACATGAGGCATTGGCGCGGGAGCTGCTCGAGGAAGTTGGCTTTCGTGGTGACTTTACATCGAAAATTATCGCCACCGAAACATTCTGGCTAGAGCATCGTGAGAGCTGGCTACTCTGGCTTGTGTACAAAGTTACGATTGACGACCTTAGTACGCAGGCGTTTTCGGCTGGAAGCGATGCTAGTGAGATTGCCTGGATGTACCCGGCTGAATTTGCATCTCTCACAACGGGAACTGCGCGTTGGATTACGGGCAACCTGACTTAACTGAGTCGTGATGCCGCGACCCGTACCGCTTCGCTCCAACTGAGGAAAGCGTGTGGTGTGCTGGCAACTTCCGAGGCGGTGTGGCCGAATTTAATCGCCAGGGCGAGTTCGTGGATGATTTCACTGGCGTGTGGCGCCACGACGGTCGCCCCGAGAATCACCCCTTTTTTATCGGTCAAAATCTTCACAAAGCCATCACGAAAATCACTGGTGTTGCTGCGGGTGATGATATTGAGCGGCGCCAGGGCTTTATTAATCTGCAAATCACGCTTGAGGCAATCATCCTCAGACAGGCCAACCGAGGCAATGCCAGGACTGGTGAACGTCAGGCGTGGTGAGGCGGTGTAGTCTGGTGAAAGCTTATTCTTTGGGTGGAGGAGATTGTTGGCCGCGATGCTACTTTCGAGTAGGGCGGTGTGAGTGTGGCTGTTGTGGCCGAGCACGTCGCCAGCGGCGAAAATATGCTGCGCAGAGGTCTGGAGGTGATTATTTACTGCGATACCTTTTGGTGTGTAGGTAATGCTGGCATTTTCAAGCCCCAAATCAACCACCGGCATGCGACCCGTGGCGATTAACACGTCGTCAACGCGCAGGGTTTTTTCGACACCACCACGGGTGTAGGTGATACGCTTGCCGATACCGTCCTTGACGACAGCCAGCGTGCGGGTTTGTGTTAAGGTAGTGACGCCTTTTTGTTCTTGTAGGACGCGCTCCATCAAGACACCAACTTCTTCGTCTTCGGCAGGGAGTAGGCGGCTGGCAATTTCAGCAATGTAGACTTTGGTACCAAAAATAGCCAGGAGCTGGGCGATCTCAACGCCAATTGTGCCGCCGCCAATGATATACAGGCTCTTAGGCGGGCGCATGGCTTCTAGGATAGTGCGCGGCGTTAGGTAGGCGACATCTTTGAGGCCTTGAATGTTTGGTGCCACCCAGTGCGAGCCAGTGGCGACGAGGAACTTCTCGGCCGATACATGACGCCGATTAACGCTAATTTCGTGGGGGCTTAAAAAGTGCGCAGTGCCAGCAAAGGTGGCGATGCCTTCATTTTCATAATATTTACGGTTGCCACCAGCGCCGGTTCGCTTGACGGCCAAGTCTTTCCAGGCGCGTAGGGAGGGGTAGTTGTAGCCGAGCGTGTTCGAGCGCAGACCAAAACGAGCGCCATGGCGCGCTTCGTCGTAGAGGTGGGCGGCGTGCAGCAGGGCTTTGGTCGGGACGTCGCTCCAGTTGGGCGAATCGCCACCGAAGGTATCGGCCTCAATCACGGCGACTTTTTTGCCGGCACGGGCAGCAATAGTGGCCGCTGCACTACCGCCGGCGCCGCTGCCGATAACGATAAGATCATAATCAAAAGTTAGTTTTTTTGCCATGTTGGTTTCTCCTTACATCACTACGCGATGATGTTTGTATAAATATGCAGCTTCGGGGTGGAATGATGCGAGTACGTCGCCAGCTTTGCGCCGGACATCGCTACTCGTTACCTCCGGCTTTGTCTCCAGCCAAATAATCACCGCGTCGCAGACATCGCTCGCCATCGATTCGGCGACACCTTCAGGACTACGGATACTCAGGCAGGCTGCTCGAATGCTAGCGTGTAGCTTAGGGCGGCTAAAACTTTCGCTTGGTCGCCGGCCGCCACGCTTCACGATATCAATCGCCTTGTCTGTCACGCTAGAGAACCCCTACGGCGTGAGCACTGACCGCAACGATTTGATTTACGTAGACATAAAAACCAAGGATAAGGAGGCCACAGCCGGCTGCGAATTGCAGAAAATGCTTGTTGTCTTCGCGCCATTTTTGAATCCGGCTGAGTTTGTGGCCGCTACCAATGAGCCCATTGACGATGAGCAGCGACAACAGGGAAATGAGGGTGTAGATGCCGATTCCGACGAGTTGCAACTCAGGCGAAAGGGTGACGAGCACCAGCGCGCTGACCAGAAGTGGCGCGATGATAAAAACGAGTTCGCCAACGACACTCGTGAGGCCTAAACTAAAGGCTTCGGCGCTACTCGTCGTGGCTTTGGTGCGATCACTTAAATAGTGAGCTACACCGCGAGGCAGCCACAGACTGGTCCCTTTTTCGCGGCGATAGTAAAATGCCCACACCGCGACGCCCAGGCCGATCAGCAGGCCGCAGCTTATCGCCCAGGCAAGCAGGGGTACCTGTACCCCGAAGCTGCTGCCGATAATAAAAGCTGTAAATGTCAGGATGAGGACGGTCATGACT
Source organism: Candidatus Saccharibacteria bacterium UBA4727 (assembly GCA_002404195.1). Lineage (GTDB taxonomy): Bacteria > Patescibacteriota > Saccharimonadia > Saccharimonadales > Saccharimonadaceae > UBA6022. Next base: position 7,334 of record DHJF01000014.1, read on the forward strand.
GCGACGCCAAACGTGAACGAGTTGGTGAGTCGTAGTAGTTTTGCTTGGCTGGTTTTATTGCCAATGGCGTGGCCGCTGAGCAGTGTTAACATACTGACGCTCAGTTGAAAACTGGCGTGTATTAGGGCTGCGAGTGCGATAATGGCAAGAGAATGGATCATGTTGTTTTTATTTTTTAGCCTACCTCTATCTCATTTATAGCATAAGCAGCGAAAAAGCGCTATAAAATTGGCAAAAAGGTCTTGCTTTTTTATGCCTTTTATGCTTAAATAGATACATCAAACAATAAAAACAAAAAAGGACGCAAAAAGTACCATGGAAATGCCATCTGCCAACGTTGAAGATGTAACTATGAGCGACATCTTAGACCTCGCTACCTGGAACCGCCCCCGGAGCGACCAGGAACTACGTGATTTTGTGACGACTCACCACGGTCGTTTACCTGAAGATTCTGAGATTGAATAATCACCAGGTCCTGTAAGAAACAGGGCTATGGTACGAGTCGTCTAGAGAAGCTAGAGACTTTTTAGACTTTGTACGATTGCTTTGGCGTCTGCAATAGCAGCTTGGTTACTGCGATGAGCGGTGGCTAATTGGTCGCGTTGACCGCTTAAGACAGTGTGATCGCTGTTGTAATCGGTCGACTGCAGGGTGAGCACTTTTGACGCCACGGAACTTGCGATTGTCTGGGCGTTCGTGACCTGAGTGGTTATGTCGTCGAGCTTTGTTTGTAGGTCGGTCATTGCTGCGGCATGTTGCGCCTTAGCCGCTGTAATACGAGTTTGCAACTTAGGGATAAGCGACAGGAGCTTGGTGTCGGTGAGTTGAATACTATCGGCAGCTTGGATGAGACCGATTTTTGGCACAATGAGCGCATAGACACGGTAGTCCTTAACGATACTCTGGGCGTCGGCTTTGACACTATCGAGCGTTGTGTCGGCATCGAGTTTCGCTTTTAGCGCCGTCAGACTGGCGATTTCAGTGTTTACTCCACTCTTGAGGTAAGCGCTATCGCTGGCTGATAGGCGGGTGGCGCTACTGATTTTAGCGCTGACTTTCGTCAGTGACGCTAGGCGGCGCGTGATTTCTTGGTCACCTTTGGCGATAATCGTCGCAAGGTGTTGTTGAGAGTCGAGGGTGGTGGTTGTCGTGTCGGTAGTCTTCGGGGTATCGGTGGTCGTCTTCGACGAGTCATTTTGCACTGACGATGTGCCGCCAAGGGCGTGGGTTGTGCTCGCAGGGGCGATAATGACGCCTGCGAGAATGATAACTGCTGTTGTAACTAATTTAATTCGTTGAATGTTCATAAAATACCTTCGTTATGGAGTGATGCTTAAACGTTAATTTGTTGGGACGGTGATAGCTTGCTGCTGATCATCCAGGCTGCTGTCTGTTGAGCTTAAGTTGCTGCTGTCGGTAGTGTCGGCGCTGGTAATATCGGTAAGGTTATTTTGTAAGCTTTGGTTATCAGCCGCGCTCGACGGCGTTACCTTGGCTACCTTCCCTGCTGGTGTCGAAGCCGAAGTTGTCGTCGACGCAACCAAGCGATGCTGCGTGAAGTAGAGGATACTTGCAACGCTTGCGGCCACAATTATAATACCCGCGAGTGAGATGATGATAAATTTTGTTTTATTGATTGAACGCGAGGTGACGATAGGCGCACTTGGTGTTATTTCGGTTGGGTGCGCTATCTCTTCTTGTGGAGGTGTTGGTGTTGGTTCGTTCTGCATAAGTGCATTATACCGCTTTTGGTAAAATAGTTCACTGAGATGTGAACTTTTTAGTTTTATGCTACGCTAGTAGTACAACTAATGGGGGATTTTGTTATGGATGAAGATCAAGAACAAGTACGAACCAGTAATCAGCAAATTCGGAGGTCTACCGGTGGGCAAGTCGTTATAGCGCGGCTTATTTATTACATCGGCGGAGTGATCTCTACCTTTTTAATAGCGCGAATCGTCTTACTGCTGCTCGCAGCGAACCAGGGCTCGCCGTTTGTCGACTTCGTGTATACAGTCGGCGGCTTCTTTGCTTGGCCATTTTATGGTATTTTTAGCTATCAGCCGCACTATGGGCAATCTGTTTTAGAGATGAGTAGCATCGTTGCTCTTGTCGTCTATGCTGTTATTGCTTTTGGCCTCGTGAAGCTCGTAACGCTCTCAAGTAGTCATCGTGACGCCGTGTAAACTGTGGCAATTGTGAGAAATCTATCGCGCAATCTACGCTTTTACGTCTTAGTCGCGACGATTCTACTGAGCATAGCACTGACGTGTTTGTTGCGTCTGGTGACGGCAAACGACCAAGTCTATATTATCCATTTGGGGAAATTCTTTGGGCTGATGGCTATCGTGTATTGGTACATTGTGCTGGTGTTGTCGCCACTGAGCAAGCTGATAGGTAAACGTGAGTGGCTGCGACAATTATTGTTCGCGCGCCGAGCCCTGGGCGTATCGGTTGCCTATTTCGCACTTGTCCATGCGCTACTGGCGGTTTGGGGTCAGCTAGGTGGACTGCCGCAGCTGGGGTTGCTGCCAAGTATTTTTCAGCTATCGCTTTGGTACGGCGTGGTGGCGCTCGGTGTACTCCTATTGATGGCGGCGGCATCGTTTGACGGGGTGATTCGCTGGATGGGCTTTGGGCGCTGGAAATGGCTGCAGCGTTTGGGGTATGGCGCTGGCGTATTGGCTATTTTGCATATTTGGCTGATTGGTGTTCACGCGGCGGTGGGTGCGGTGGCAATCCCTGCGGGTGCGGCCCTGGTTGTTTTAGGTGGACTCGAGGCACTGCGGATAGTACGGCTGTTAACTGAATCTCGGCAAGGAGCCACGCATGCGTAAGTGGTTGTTTGGACTGGTTATTATATGTGGCGTGGCGCTACTGCCTCAAACTACCTGGGCGCACGAACTGATTACTGATTCAACTCACCACGTAGGCATGGTGTTACACGTTGAGCCCGACGAGGCGCCGACGGCTGGCTCCAAGACACATCTTGAGTTTATTATGCAGAGCCTGGCGATTTCATCGGCGATGCTGCGAATTAATGACGTGTCGGTACCGGTCACGTTGAGCGACGGTGTAGCGGATGTTACCTATGTATTTCCAGCGCAGGGGACATACGCACTGCGGCTTGAGGTGAGTGCTTCGGATGGTACGCGCTACTCTTTCACTCATTCTATTGGGGTATCGCGCGGTGCGAGTGACGTCACAAAAGGGCGCCATGATTACTTCTGGGCTATGGTTGGTCTGATTGCCTCGGGTGGCGGCTTGCTCGTTCTGGTCGCGGTTGGTTGGCGACAGCGGCGGGCAATTGCACGCCATAGTCGCCACTAGGCGCATACAAAAAATCACCTAACTATAACTGGCGGCTTGTCATTTCATTTCGCATACTACATACTAAGAAAATAATGATTGGTAACACCAATAAGCACAGTCAAGGCATTAAACCAATCGATGAAGGGGCGATCAAGGCAGCGTTGGGCGGAAGTGATCATGCCATTTTGCTTAGCGTCGAAGAGGCGCATCGCAACGCGCAACTAACGCAGCTATATCCTCAGGAAACAGAGATAAAGGGGGATTTTCGTCATGCGCCCGAATTAGAGGATATCGGTCCGCTGCGTGAGGCAGTCGAGCCTGGGATTGTCAACTGGAAGAGAATCATCGCGCTCGGTCTGATTCTCTCTTTTCCATTTGTCATGCTTGAGTGGATATTTTCTCTATTCATGCGACCTCCATCCAATGAGCCGTTGACTATCGTTGCTACTGCTGCATTTTATTTCGTCTTTGCTCTTGCTATGCTCATTGTGTTACGTAGGTACCTTGTGCAGGAATTTGAGAAAATGAATCTTACGGAAGGTGGGCAATTGTTTTGGTCGTCCGTACTCTTTGCTCTGCCCATTACGCAAGCCTTACGTATGCCGCTATCCCTACAATTCGAAGCAGGTCCTATCCCAGACTATTTAAATCTCGCGATTTACACAATTCTATTTGTAGTGATCTGTACAGGCGCATTACTCGGTGCGGTGTATATTCGCTACTGCTCACCTGGGAGTGAGAACGTACGACTTGCAAAGCTTGTTAATATAACAATATTGCCGTACGTGGCTAGTCTTATCTTCATTGTCGCCGAGGTAATACGGTAGCTCTAGAAGAGATCGTGTAATATTTCCATTGTTATAAAAAATTAGCGCCCAAAGACGCTAAAATAAATTCTGGTAGCAGCGACAGGGTACGATCCTGTGACCTCGAGCTTATGAGTCTCGCGCTCTAACCAACTGAGCTACGCTGCCATACTACACGATATTGTAGCAAAAAATGCGCGTGATTTCTAGAGGCGATAACAGAAAAGTAATTTGATACACTGAGGGTATGAAGATTGCCAAGCCTCAA
>DHJF01000014.1:11930-34657 GCA_002404195.1 Candidatus Saccharibacteria bacterium UBA4727
GTTGTACGACGAAGATGGCACGAATTGTAATGTCGCTGGGCTGAGCCTGAGCAGCGTGATGGCGGAGAAAGTCTTTTTGACCGGTGCCCATCTGAGCCGGGTGACGGTGCGTGACTTTGTCGCCAAGCAGACGGACTTTTCGTCGGCCAGTCTTGATAACGGTTTGATCGTTCGGGCGGAGTTTCTTAATTGCCGCATGACGGGCGTTGATTTTAGCCAAACCAATCTCCATGATGTGGTGTTTCGGGGGTGCAAGCTCGATCTCGCTAATTTTCGACAGACTGATCTACGTCGGGTGCAGTTTGTGGACTGCACCCTCGTGGAGACAGATTTTGGCGGTGCTAAGCTGACAAATGTCGAGTTCCAATCGAGCGTTCTGGATAAAACTTCCTTCACCGGGGCGATCTGTAAAACAGTCGATCTGCGAACTTCGGAGTTGCTCGATATTGTTGGGTGGCGCTGGCTGAAGGGTGCCACAATTGATGGACTACAACTAGTATCATCAGCACCCTATTTGGCACAGGAACTAGGCCTGATTGTTCGCGACTAATAAGCCCGAGAGTGCTATACTAAAGGTACTTCCACGTGATACTCACTACCCTCTCCAGGGCAAGCGTCCCTCGCGAACGGATCATTCAATTGTCTTCGGCTGCACGCTACGAAACGGGCATACAGACGGGCAATAGCATCGAAATCGTTTCTCTAACTAACTTTTTTAGAGGATTTTTGCTATGGATGATGAACTTTTTTTGAACGAACGGATTGACGTACTGGCTAGCTTTGGTGAAGGCGTACACCCCTGTAAGCCGCTGAAATTTCGGCGGGCCAGTGGGCGAGAGGTAATTGTCAGTGAAATTGGACTGCGTCATCCGACAACGAAGGGATCGCGGACGGTGCATATCTTTGACGTCACCGATGGTGGTGCGGATTATCGGCTAGAGTTCGACAGCGAGCGCCTGACGTGGACGCTGACGCGTGAGGCGGACCACTATGAATAACGAGTACAATCCAGCGCGGCCGCTGATGATGCATATTGATTTGAATAGCTGTTTTGCGACCGTGGAACAACAATCACGCCCGATGCTGCGCGGCCGTCCGGTGGCGGTGATTAATCGACGGACGGAGAACACCAGTATTATCACTGCTAGTTACGAAGCAAAAAAATACGGCGTCAAGGTCGGGATGAAATACAAAGAGGCGAAACTACTGGTACCAGATCTGGTGGCGCTCGAAAGCGACCCGGCAAAATACCGCTACGTCTATCATCGGCTGCTCGCCATCATGAAAGACTATAGTGCGCATGTCACGATGAAAAGTATTGACGAGGGGGTGATTGATTTTCATCAGAGTACGGCGGCAACCTCCGGACGCGACCTAGCGGAGATTGGGCATGAGATAAAACAGCGCTTAAGGGCTGAAATTGGCGTGGCGATGCGCTGTAATGTTGGTATTGGTACCAATCGCTTTCTCGCAAAAACCGCCGCCGGGCTCCACAAGCCAGATGGACTCGATGTGATTGATGCCACGAATCTGCGCGCCGTACTCGACACATTACAGCTGACTGATCTGACCGGTATTGCCGTGCATAATGAAAAGCGACTCAATACGGTGGGCATTGAAACGCCGCTGCAATTCCTCGATGCCGGCCCGGTGACGCTTCGTAAAATCGTTTTTAAGAGTATTGTCGGTGAGCAGTGGCATCAGCGGCTGCGAGGGTGGGAAGTCGATGACGTAACCCACGATTTGAAAACGGTCGGGCGGCAATACGTCATGGAGGCCTATGGCTTGCCACGCGAAAAAGTGATTCAACGACTGCATCATTTATGTGAGTCAGTTGGGGCGAAGTTACGTTCGCAGCACAAAGCGGCGCGGGGGATATATGTCTACGCAAAAACCTATGACCGTGAGCATTGGCATGCGCGCCAGATGGCTTCCCTGCCCTTTTTTAGTGACGGGGCGATTTATGCCCAGGCGCTCCAGCTGTTTACGCGAGCACCGGGCGTTGTGCGCGAGATAGGGGTGAGTTGTTATGAGCTAAGTGATGGTCGCGGCGACCAGCTGAGTGTTTTTGGTGATGAGCTCGCCAGGCAAGATGCCGTAACGAGCGCAATTGATGCCATTAATCAGCAGTTTGGTGACCGCACGATTCATTCGGCCGCCACCTTGGGGACGGATCGGCATGTTCAGCAAAAAATTCCGTTCGGCAGTACACGCTATTTGTAGCCGCGCGCGTAGTATACTGAAGGTATGAACAAAAAGCTCATTCTTTTCTTCGCAAGTGCTGGCGGGTTGGCCGGCGGCTACTTGCCGTATTTATTTGGCGATCACAACATGTTTGATATCTGGAGTATCTTGGGTGGCCTTGTCGGTGGCTTTGCTGGTATTTGGCTCGGTGTCATTATCTCTAAACGAATAGGCTAAAGCGAGTGAAATACATTGTCGCGGTCAGTGGAGGTATTGATTCGGTTGTGCTACTGCACCAGTTGGTGCAGGCGCGTGAACACGAGCTGGTCGTGGCGCACTTCGACCATGGCATTCGATCTGACTCAGTGGCCGACGCCCGTTTTGTTGAAGCTCTGGCGACAAGTTATGATCTGTCGTTTGTTGGCAAGCGTGAGGAGCTGGGGGCTGGCGCGAGCGAAGAGCTGGCCCGGACGCGGCGGTATGCATTTTTGCGCCAGGTGGCCCGAGAACGGAGCGGCGTCATCGTGACGGCGCATCACAGCGACGACATCGTGGAGACGATTGCTATTAATATGAGCCGAGGCACGGGCTGGCGCGGCCTGGCAGTATTGAACGCAGCAGATATTGTGCGGCCCTTGCTCCATACCTCAAAGCAGCAGGTAAAGCAGTATGCGCGTGAGCATCGCTTGGAATGGGTAGAGGACAGCACGAATGCCGCGACCACCTATCTTCGCAACCGCTTGCGGCGTTTGCTGCAGCAGCATCTAGGCGAGCAGTCATATAGTGAGTTGCAAGCATTACGCGATAAGCAGGTCGACCTTAAAAGCGTAATTGACAACGAAGTCAGTTATTTTATACGGTCTGATGCAACCTACGACCGCTATTTTGTGACGCAAATCGATACAGCGAGTGCGAGTGAAGTACTCCAGGCGATGATTCGCGCCGCTGGCGGAACCAGCCTGACCAGGCCGCAGTGCATGCGGGCAATCTTAGCCATTAAGACGGCAAAGACCGGCACGCGCTACGAGTGTGGCAGCGACGTGACGCTCTGCTTCAGTCCGAGGACATTTATTGTTGAAACCTCCTGAAAAATGCTATTATTAATAGTAGTGGGATTTTCTCTAGAACTGCAGTAGGAAGGAATTTAATTACTTATGGCACAAAAACAACAACCTCCAAAACGGAAAATGAATACAATTGTACGGCTGACTCTTTTCTGGGTCATTTTAGCGTTTGCCGCGCTCGGAATCGTGGCACTTACTTCTCCGCACGATACCCTTCAAAGCGAGCCAATCTCGCAGGTGATCAGTGATGCCAATGCTGGTAAAGTGAGTAAAATCGATGTCCAGGGCAATAACTTAACAGTCACCCTGAAGAATCAGGATAAGCCGACGATTAAATCTGTTAAAGACAGTAGCAGTAGTATCTACGAGCAAGGTCTTCAGCAGAATAAAGCGACAGTGACGAATATTCCGCCATCAGAAACGGGTAGCACCTTGTGGAATTTGGCGATTATCGTTATACCAGTTCTGTTGATTGTTGGCTTCTTTATGTTTATGATGCGTCAAGCACAAGGCCAGAACAACCAGGCGATGGGCTTTGGTAAGAGCAAGGCGAAGCTTTATGGTATCGACAAAGAAAAAGTCGTTTTTGGAGATATTGCTGGTAACGACAACGCCAAACAAGACCTTGAAGAGGTGGTTGATTTCCTGAAGCACCCGAAAAAGTATGAATCACTCGGTGCCAAGATTCCAAAAGGCGTTTTGCTTGTCGGTAGTCCTGGTACGGGTAAGACTATGCTAGCGCGCGCTGTGGCGGGTGAGGCGAACGTGCCATTCTTCAGCATTTCAGGTTCAGAATTCGTCGAAATGTTCGTTGGTGTTGGCGCTTCTCGTGTTCGCGACTTGTTTGCGAAGGCCAAGAAGAACGCTCCAGCAATTATCTTTATTGATGAGATTGATGCCGTTGGCCGCAAGCGCGGTAGCGGTATGGGTGGTGGCCACGACGAACGTGAGCAAACTCTCAACCAAATTCTGGTTGAGATGGATGGTTTCGAAACGGGCACTAACGTGATTGTGCTAGCCGCCACGAACCGTGCCGATGTACTGGACGCTGCCCTGCTGCGCCCGGGCCGCTTTGACCGCCGCACGAATATTATGTTGCCTGAGCGCAAAGACCGTGAAGCGATTTTGAAAGTTCACTTTAAGAACAAGCCAGTTGACGAAACAGTCGCGATTGATAAACTCGCCGCGAAAACTGCTGGTTCAAGTGGTGCCGATCTTGCCAATATCGCCAATGAGGCGGCAATTATTGCGGCTCGTCGTAACGCTAAGAAAATTAGCAACGCCGACCTCACTGAAGCATTTGAAAAAGTAGCGATTGGTCCAGAACGCAAAACGAAAGTCATGAGCGAAGACGAACGTCGTATGACCGCGTATCACGAAGCCGGTCACGCCATTGTCGGGCATGTTCTCCCCGATAGCGACCCTGTTCATAAGGTAACAATTATCCCTCGTGGCGGCACCGGTGGTGTGACTTGGTTCTTGCCGCCAGAAGACAAAAGCTACACGAATGTCTACGAATTCAAAGATATTTTGGCCCGAGCGATGGGCGGCCGTGTGGCTGAAAAGATTATATATGGTGCCGACGGTATTACGACCGGTGCTGGCTCCGATCTTCGCAAGGCGACCGAAATTGCCCGCGACATGATTATCGAACAAGGTATGGGTACCAAACTTCGCGACCAAGTCTTTCACGAAGATGCTGGTGGTATGATGTTCGACAAAATGACCCACGAGCGTCCATACAGTGACGACACGGCTAAAGAAATCGACCGTGAAGTCGAGGCGTTAATTAAAGAGGCCTCCCTCCGTGCTGAGCTGGTGATTACACACAACCGTAAATCACTCGACGCACTGGCTGCCGCGCTACTTGAAGAAGAGACGCTGGAAGAGAAAGATGTTGTGAAGCTTTTGAAGCACACGACACTACCAAAAGAAGTGATGCTTCACAATCAGTCAGAGGTCGCGCTAGCCGCCTAAGACTATTATGGGACGAGTACGCAGCGCAGTCGCAAAGGCAAATCAACGAGTCACTGTCCAGCTAGCAGCCATATTGCTAGCTGGATCGACCTTGATTTCGAGCGGCCTTGGTCTGTTTCGTGACCGTTTGCTGAACGGCACCTACCTGCACACGTATCCAGTCGGGATTGACGCCTACACCGTGGCGTTTACGATTCCAGATTTCATGTTCTTTATTTTAGTATCGGGTGCGCTGAGCGTGACGTTCATCCCGGTGTTTAACCAGCGCCTAGCGACAGGGAATAAAAAGTCGGCCTGGGAACTTTCGACCAGTATGATCAACCTGATGGCACTGGTGACGCTCGCGGCTAGCGTCCTGATTATCATTTTTGCCGATCCACTGGTCAGCTATGTTGTCGGGCCGGGCCTCAGTGAATCGGGGCATGGTCTGGCGGTTAGTATGATGCGCGTGATTGCGGTGAATCCGTTCTTGTTTGCGGTCGCGACGGTGATTGCCAGTATGCAACAAGCCATCGGCCGCTTTACCTTTTTTGCGCTTGCTCCAACCATCTATAATATCGGTATTATCATCGGTCTTGTTTTCTTTACGCGCGGCATTAATATTTTTGGCTGGCAAGTTTTCGACGGCGGTATTATGGGCGTAGCACTTGGCGTGGTGCTCGGGTCAATTATGCAGCTGCTGGTGAGCTCGATTGGCCTGATGGGGCTTGGGTTTGATTATCGCTTTAAGATCTTTTGGAAAAATAAAGGCTTTCGTCAAGTACTGACATTACTACCGGCGCGTTCACTAGACCAAGGGGCCGACTATTTAAATAGTATTGTCGAAACCAACATCGCATCTAGGATGGTGTCGGGAACGGTGCGTGCCTATCAGCAGGCCACGACGCTGCATATGGTACCGATTAACTTGATTGGCGTAGCCATTAGTACGGCAGCCTTTCCGAGGATGACCGAGCGCCTCGCCGAGGGTCGCCCCGATTTATTTAAGAGCGAGCTGCAAGCCGTCCTGCGTATTATTATTTGGTTGGCACTTCCTGTCGCAACGATTGCCTATTTCACGCGTGGCTATCTCGTCAGCTTCATCCAGAATGGTGGTGACCCACTGATAGCCCGCCTGCTAGGTGCACTCGTCGTGGCGATTTTATTTCGCTCGATTTATCACATTGCAGCTCGTAGTTTCTATGCTCAACAAGACACTAGAACGCCGCTGTATATTTCGATTTTTGCAATTAGCTTAAATATCTTTTTAGCAATTTGGTTTACTACCGTGCTGAATATGGGCGCCTTTGGCCTTGCCTGGGCGCAGTCACTGGTTGCGGCGGTTGAAGTAAGTATTCTCTTTATGATTATGTCGCGTCGTATCAAGGGTCTGTTTGATTTAGTATTTATTCATGCGATTGCGCGGATGGCCAGCGCAACGGGTTTTATGGCAGTGGTGAGTTATGTGACGGTCTTATTATTCCAGCTACAAAACGTTGATCAGAATTTGCTCTCGACCGTCCCAAAGTTTGGCGTCATTGTGGTGATTAGTCTTAGTGCCTACGTATTATTTAGTCGGCTTCTCAAACTTGACGAAGCTGTTCCGGTAATCCGCCGGGTCCGAGCTATCTTTTTTGGCCAAGCTCACGTTGAGCGATAGATTACATTGTTATAAAACAATCTTAGGCTACATACTCACTCAATTGCGCTATAATCATCGTGCTCCATGCGCCGTTGTACTATCTCACTCAGTACTGTGAGCAAGCTCGCAATTACGCTCGTTTCGTGGTACAATAACACCTTAGAACTATGAAACAATCCAATATTCGTAACTTTTGTATTATTGCCCACATCGACCACGGCAAGTCGACGTTGGCTGATCGCATGATGGAACTGTCGGGGACGGTCCAAAAACGCGACATGAAATCGCAGTTGCTTGACTCGATGGATTTGGAGCGCGAAAAAGGCATCACTATCAAATTGACGCCAGTCCACATGCAATATAAAGCGCATGATTTGAACTTAATCGATACTCCCGGACACGTCGATTTTAGCTACGAAGTGAGTCGTAGCCTCGCCGCCTGCGAGGGCGCGATTTTGGTGGTTGACGCGAGCCAGGGTATTCAGGCGCAGACACTTGCCAACGTCTATTTGGCACTCGCGGCTGACCTGACAATCATTCCTGTGCTTAATAAAATTGATTTACCGGCCGCCGATATTCCTCGTGTGTCGGCGGAGATTATTAATTTACTTAGTTGCACCGAAGATGATATTTTGAAGGTCAGTGCCAAAACAGGCCAAGGTGTGACTGAAGTTTTAGACGCCGTCATCGATCGGATCACAGCACCAACCGGAAAAATTGAAGGTCCAACGCGGGCGCTAATTTTTGATAGTTATTATGATGATTACCGCGGCGTCGTGCTGTACATGCGCGTTATCGATGGCACGATCAAAAAAGGTGATGTGATTGAAATGTTGGCCACCAGTGCCAACGGTCTTGCTCTTGATGTTGGTGCCTTGTCACCGATGATGGTTCCAGGCCCAGAGCTCAAGACCGGCCAAGTGGGTTATATTGTCACTAACCTCAAAACGACGCGCGATGCACGGGTAGGTGATACGGTGACGGTGAAGCGTGCTCATTCTGGTGACATGCTGCCGGGCTATCTGCACGTCAAGCCGTTTGTCTACGCTGGCTTTTTCCCGGTATCAAACGAAGACTATAACCTCCTCAAAGACGCGGTTGAGAAGCTGAGCCTGAGCGACAGTGCACTACAATTCGAGCCTGAAAATTCACCCGTCCTCGGTTTTGGTGTACGAATCGGCTTTTTGGGATTGCTGCACATGGATATTATCCGTGAACGCCTCGAGCGCGAATACAATCTCGACCTGGTCGTCACAAATCCGAGTACTGACTATCAAATTACTATGAACGACGCGACGCAGCTTGATATCAAATCAGCCAGCGACTTGCCTGATGTCACCAAGATTAAAGAAATTCGCGAGCCATGGATCAAAGGTGAAATTATCGTGCCGCAAGAATATATCGGTGCCGTCATCCAACTGATTATTGCCAAGCGTGGGTTGCAAAAAAATCTAAGTTATATCGACGAACGTGCTCTTATTAGTTTTGAGGCGCCGCTGGCAAACTTACTGACAGATTTTTATGATCAACTCAAATCGGTGACGAGTGGCTATGGCTCATTTAACTACGAACTTGATACCTACCATGCGGAAGATTTGGTGAAAGTGGATTTTTACGTCGCCGGCAATATTGTTGACGCCCTATCGGTCATGGCGCACCGCAGTGAATCGCAGCGCCTTGGCCGGGTGGTGGTCGATAAATTAAAAGATGTTATTCCGCGACAGAACTTTCAGGTAGCGTTGCAAGCCGCAATCGGTGGCAAATTTATCGCCCGAGCTGATTTGTCAGCCTATCGAAAAGACGTGACAACTGGTCTGTATGGCGGTGACGTGACGCGTAAAAAGAAGGTTCTCGCCAAGCAGGCGAAAGGCAAGAAGCGCATGAAACGATTTGGCAAAGTCGATATTCCTTCTGAAGCTTTTACGGTGATGCTGAAGCGTGACTAAGCTGGTATAATTGATACAATGAACGAAATCGACCAACTTATTGCTCGTTACCAGATTAGCGAAAAATCTATTAACACAATCCAAACAACCCCTATCGTTCTCCTCGTTGGTATTACTGCCGCAGGTAAGGATACGATTCAAAACCAAGTACTTGAAAGTGATATGTATCACAAGATTGTCACACATACGACGCGCGCGCCGCGCACTAATAATGGCGTGCTTGAACAAGATGGGGATGATTATCATTTCGTTAACTTTGATACGATGCGAGACATGCTTGCGAGCCAAAAGTTTATTGAAGTTAACCGATTTGGTGATAATTACTATGGTACAAGTATTGAAGAGTTCGAAGCGGCCAAGCAGGAGAATAAGATTGCGCTTGGCGATATCGACGTTAATGGCATTGCATCATTTAAAGCAATTTCTCAAGACAATGTTATTCCAATTTTTATCGTTCCTCCAGACTATGCCACGTGGCGTCAACGACTTGACGGACGATATGCCTCACAGGAAGAGCTTGAGCGAGAATTACCGATGCGTCTTGCGGCGGCTCAATACGAACTCGGGCATGCATTATCCGTTCCGTACTTCCACTTTATGATTAATGATGATTTGGATCGTGCTGTCCGCGTAACGAATGAGATTGCACTAGGCGGTAACGTATTTAACCACCACGATGACGAAGCGCGCCTCCGCGCCCGCGACCTCCTGTCGGCTATCCGAGCTAGTTTATAATTGGAGCATATGGAACAAACTCCATGCCCCCTCAAGTGACGACATTAACAAGAACAGTTACCCACTGGCGTAACAGTCCCATCAATAGCTTTCATCGTATTTTGAGAAACTCGTAAGTTCAGCGTTAATCTAGCACTCTGGTTGCATGAGTGCTAGAAGTACGCTAAAATAGAGCTATGACCGAACGTCAAATTGCTATTTTAGCCGCTATCATTGAACAGTACGCCGAGATTGCGGTGCCGGTTGGCAGCGTCATTCTCGCAAAGTTGTTCAATGTTTCAAGTGCGACGATTCGAAGTGAAATGGCCCGTCTCGAAGAGATGGGACTGATTATGCAGCCGCACACTAGTGCTGGTCGTATTCCAACCGATCAAGGCTACCGTTTCTACGTCAATACGCTGACTGAGGCGCACGCCCAGGAAACTGCGCAGCCACAACTGGATCGCTCTGCGAGGGCGATTGAGTCACGGGTGAATACCTATGGTGATCGAGCCGACCGAGCTATTCGTGGCGCAGTTGATAGCCTGGTTGATTTGACGCAAAACTTAGGTTTGGCTACGATTGGCGACGAACTCTACATGAACGGTATTGGTAATTTGTTTTCACAGCCAGAATTTATGAGCGGCAAGCATGTCCAATCTGTCGCGCGCCTGCTGGATAATTTAGAGCCATGGCTGCGCGAGGCGGCGCCAAACGAACCGTTGAATGTTTACATCGGTGCTGAAAACCCCATCGGTAAAACCAGTGGCGCCACGTTAATTATTAGTCGGTTTCGTTCGCCTTACAGCGACCGCAGCTACATTGGGGTACTTGGCCCCACCCGCCAAAGTTATGGCAAAGTAATGAGATTAGTACGGCACGCCGGTGCGATGCTCGAGGAGGTATTATAAGATGACAGATGCAAAACCACAAAAAGACGCTAAGAAACCGACGAAGCTACAGCAGCAAGTCGATGAATTAACGGCCGACCTGCAGCGTACGCGGGCTGATTTTGAAAACTATCGAAAACGCAGTGAAGCTGATAAAGCCGCCACCTATCAACATGGTCAAGCAGCTGCTATTCAGAAATTATTACCGGTCATCGATAATATTGAACGCGCCGTAGCTTATGCGCCCGTTGAATTAAAAGACAATAAATGGGCGCAGGGAATTGCCGCTCTTGTAAAGAACCTTGAGAAATCACTTGAGGGCTTGAACCTCAAGCGCATCGACGCCAAGCCGGGCGCTGTCTTTAACCCTGATTTGCACGAAGCCATTCAGTTTGACGAAGAAGCCGAAGGCGAAAAAGAAGTTATTGCTGAAGAGCTGCAGGCTGGCTACACCCTTGCTGGTACACCGATTCGTCACGCGATGGTGAAAGTTACTAAACGATAAGCTTTACGAATCATCCCGTATTTGCTACACTAGCCTCAATATAAATAAAGGGGTAATCATGGCTTTGCTCTATATGGACGGATTTGACGTACAAGACGCAGGGATGCGGTGGGTCGTGTCTGGCGTGACTACCGATATTGTCTATACGACCACACCTCGGTTCACTACTAATCCGGGTAAGGCGGTAACCTTGTCGGCTATTAATGGGGGTACCCAGGCAAATCTGACCATATTGCGCGCTATTCCGGCCTCAGCGTCTATATATACAGGAGCGGCGATACAAGCGGGCCTAGAGAACGGTAGCTGGACCGGTGCTCCAACTGCAAACCTATTTGGAATTTACACAGATTCAGGTTTGACTGGCCATATGTATATCAGGCGACTATCGAATAATGCCATCGCTGTTTATCGAGGTGATCCGAATGCAGGTGCTGCCGGTGGTGTTTCAGGAACGCAAATCGCAAGTTCGGCAGCAGCAACTCTCGATGGTAACTGGCATTTTATAGAACTATTCGCAACTATAAATGCTACTACAGGCCAGCTAATCGTTAAGGTTGATGGAAATACGGTCATTAACTTTACGGGAAATACGCGCAATGGTGGTACGAGTACCAATATTGATGCTATTAGGTTCAGAACTGGAGTAAACAACATCACCCCGAGCTGCGTTATCTCGGTAGATGATTTTTATGTGTGCGATGCTACGGGTACGGTAAATAATGGTTTTCTCGGTGATATTCGCGTCCAGTCGATGATGCCGAATGCTGCTGGCTCGAGTACGCAACTTGCCACGACCGGTTCTGCCACAAACTATCTTAATGCAAATGAGGTGCCATTTAATGATGCTACATACAACAGTTCGTCGGTTGTTGGGCAGCGTGATACGTACGGTTTATCCGATCTTGTAGCCGCGACAACGACGGTTCTAGGCGTGCAGTCAGTGGCGCATATGCAAAAGTCTGATGCTGGTGTCGCAAATGCCAAGGTGGCACTCAAATCAGGTGCGTCAGTCTATTACGATACTACCCAATCGCTTAGCACGACGGCGATGGCATATACACAGGTTCGCGAAAACGATCCGGCTACGTCCGCCGCATGGACAGTGGCGAATACCAACGCGCTTGAAGCAGGTATGGAAGTTGCCTAGCACTGCTCGACTCTTATGACAAATGCTCGGATACTCACTGAATATATAGAGGTGTCAACGACCAATGCGAGTCCGGCACGCCAGCTTGATACGCTTTATGTCGAGGCTCTTGCGCAGAGCAATCCAACCCGACAAGTAGATACGCTTTATGTCGAAGCTATGAGTCAGAGTAATCCATCTCGTCAACTTGATACGCTTTACGCTGAAGCCATCACTCAAAGCAATCCATCGCGCCAATTAACAACTGTATACATGGAAGTCTTGACGCCGAGTTACCGTAAATTCCGCGGTTGGGGTATACCGTTGTAAAATAGTTCTTCCACAGAAATAAGTGTGGTAGTATTAATACAATCAACATAAGCGGGTAACAAGGAAGACAAATAAGTGGCACGATTACCGGTACCAGGTAGCGACAATGGCCAGTGGGGGGATATCCTCAACTCTTTCCTTGATGTGTCTCATAACCTAGACGGTACACTTAATACGACTGCAGTTAATGCCGCGATCACTCCCGGTTTAATCACAGCGACGCAACTGAATGACGTGTATATTAAAACCGGCGATAAGGGGCAGCCGAGTGGTGTTGCGTCACTTGATGTAACAGGTAAAGTGCCAAGCTCGCAGCTGCCAACTGGTTCTACCCCGGACGCCACCACGACCTCAAAAGGAATCGTACAGCTAGCAGGCGATCTCGGCGGGACGGCGACAAGCCCAACTGTACCAGGCTTGGCGACAAGAGTACTCACCAGTACAACGATTACCGCCGGCACCGGTCTAACAGGCGGCGGTGACTTAAGCGCCAACCGGACTCTTGCAGTGAGCTATGGGACGATTGCCGGCACGGCAGCAGCCGGTGACGATAGCCGCATTACGGGTGCCGAACAAACAGCCAACAAAGGTGCCATCAACGGCTATGCGTCTCTCGACGCAGGCGGTAAAGTGCCGATTGCCCAGGTGCCTGTGGCCTCCGATGCTACAACAATCGCCAAGGGTATTATTCAGTTAGCAGGCGATCTTGGCGGAACGGCGACGAATCCAACCGTTCCAGCTCTCACAGGCAAAGCAAGTACTGCAACCACAATCACCGCCGGCACTGGCCTCACAGGAGGCGGCGACCTTACCGCCAATCGCACGCTTGCCGTTACCTACGGAGCGGCCGCGGGTACAGTCGCGCAAGGTAACGACAGTCGTATTGTCGGTGCCGAACAAACGACTAATAAAGGTGCAGTCAATGGGTATGCCGCGCTCGATGGCACCGGCAAAGTACCAAGTGCGCAGCTGCCTACGCCGGCAATTATCATGCAGTCGTTTTCATCGACAGGTACGATTGTTGTCGAAACGGGCGTACATCGCCTCTACAACAACCGCGCAACAGCCTGGACGTTCAGTGGTATCCGAGCTTCTGTCGGTACGGCTCCAACCGGCGCGTCGATTATTATTGATATTAAAGTGAATGGCACGACAATCTTTACGACGCAGGCGAATCGCCCTGCTATTGCAGCCAGCACGTTTGCTTCTGCGTATGTCACCAATATGGATGTCACCTCGGTTGCATCTGGCGCGTATGTGACCGTCGACGTCGCGCAGGTTGGCTCGACCATACCAGGGGCTGACTTGACCGTACAGCTAGAGGTGATGTAATGGCATTGATACTCATGGAGGGCTTCGATGACAGCCTGACGACAGCAAAGGGCTGGGTTAATTTTGGGGGGAACTGGGTAACGGGTCGTTTCGGTGGCAAGGCAGCCCTTAATCAGTGGGGGGCTCTTTCCCGTGCTTATCCCAGCGCATTGACTAATACGGTTGTTGTCGGTACTGCTCTTATGACATCTCAAATTACCGGGAATCTTTCGTTAATGACGCATGGAATGGCGCGCGTGAGCTTGGTGGCAGGAGGGTATGTTGCGCTGTATCGAAGCGACAATAATACACAGATCGCTATTTCGACCGGACCTGCCTGGTCAGCGGCGAACGTATGGCGCTACATCGAGCTGAAGCATACGCCGAGTACGGGGGTGTGTGAAATACGGGTTGACGGGACGCTACGCGTCAGCGGGACCGTGCCGACGGCAGCATCGGTTGCCTCGCTAATCTTTGAATATAACGGCGGCGTCCAATATTGGATCGATGACCTCTATGTGCTAGACTCGACTGGAACGACCAATAACAATTACCTTGGTGATGTTCGAGTCCAGACCTTACTGCCGTCGGCCGACGGGGCGAATCTTGCACTGACACCCGATTCGGGCACGACGCACTATAATCGGGTCAACGAGGCGACGCCCGATACAACATCCTACGTATCATCTGCAAGCGTTGGCGTGAAAGATAGCTACAAGTACCAACAGCTCACCGCTAATACCTCATCGGTCTACGGAGTAGCTGTCACGAGCTATACGTCGAAAGACGCACCGGTAGCAGCCGGGCTTGCCACACTCGTGCGCATGGGATCGACTGATTACGTTAATGCACAGCCACAGGCGCTGTCTGCCTCTTGGGCAGTCGGAACGGATTTGTATCAGGCCCGTCCGAGTGATAGCGCGCCGTGGACGCCAACAGATGTTAATGCGGCAGAGTTTGGCGTCCAGACTTCATAGAGGGATAGATAATGACCGCAACGATTCGCGCAACAGCACAGATATTTCTTACGAGCGGCACGATGAGTTCGATTACCATTCCGGCGTCAGTTCAGACCGGCGATTTGTTGGTTTTGCATGTAGCGGGGTACTTTACCCCGTCGCTGCCTGCCGGGTGGACGAAGTATTACACCCGTGCTGGTTCAAATGTTGGCTGCTTTGTGGCCACAAAAATAGCTGGGAGTGGCGATGCCGGTGCCTCGGTATCGATATCATGGTCGGGCAATGGTCAGGCTGTTATGACGATGATTGCCGTGGTTGGAAGTCTTGGTGTTCGATCGATCGCCAACTTATGGGCGAGTAGCGGTGGCAATGCGTCGCCGGGTGCACTGAATGCATCGAACGGTGATATGGTGTTGTACTTAGGTGCTAACCGAAGTGGCGGCGGGGTTCCTGTCGTCAGTCGAGGGTTGGTGGATGTATCGGGTACGGGTTCGACTAATATGGGTGGGGTAATTGCACATGAGGTGCTGGCTGCGGATACCCCTGGGCTGCAGGCAAGTTTTACGTCTCCATCGGGAGGCTCTACACAGGGATATTCGTACTCGACACTGGTGATCGCTGGCGTGACCGCACCAGCAACAGTAACAGGTATCTCGCTTCGTGATAAAGCGCAGGCATTTGTTAACGGCTCGAGTACAACGATTACTGTTCCGGCAACCATTCAAGTAGGTGACTTTCTTATCCTACAAGCGGTAGGCGCTTGGGCGCCTACCGTCCCAGGTGGATGGAACTCGCTGTATGCCAATTCCGGCACGAACGTCGGCTCGTTTGTCGCGACGAAAACGGCTATCGCAGGAGATGCCGGCTCGACGGTGACGGTACTGTGGAGCGGAAGTCAGTCGGGCGTATTAAACTTGATTGCCCTTGTGACGCCTGGATATGGCCTGCGGCGGATAAGTAACGACTGGTCAAGTTCTGGTGCGACAGACGCACCTAATGACCTCTCGTCGGCGAATAATGGTGACTGGGTGCTAGCCCTCGGCGCCAATCGTGCCGCGAGCAATGTACCGACTATTCCCGGTACAACGGTCGACGTGAGCGGCACGGGCGGTACGACAGCATTTTCGGGTATTATTGCGCACGAAGCGCTTGGCTATGACATTATTAATGCCTCATATCAATTTAATGCGCCAAGCGGCGGTAGCGGCTATGAGTACAGCTTGCTTGTCGTGGCGGCATCACCCGTTGTGGCGGCTCGTATTTTATCGCGTCAGTCAGCCGAGGTTCTCGCATCGGCATCCACGACTAATCGCCTTTTGTCTCACCAGTCAGTCGAGACGATCACAGGTAGCACTACTACTAACCGCTTCATGTCGCGTCAGTCGGTCGAGGTGCTCACGCCATCGAAATTACGTTTTCGCGGATGGGGAGTGCGGTATTAATGCACCAAGGAGGTGTAGCTTAGCGAGTAGCGTTCTTCTTTTTCTTCTTCTCGATAAAAACACTCGCCAGTAGTTCCGGACTAAATGAAGGGGGGATGACTTTGTACTGAGCGTAGTAGTACAGACAGACGTTGAGGATGTTTGACGCGAGGGTATTAAGAACGGCAAGAACGATGATACCAATCAGGTAAAGCGCCAGCGCAATGATGATACCGGCCATCCCAATTGTTGATCCAAGAACGACCGCAAGCAAGATGACAAGCGGCAGACCGACAACAACATAGAGAAGGACAATCAGGCCAGTTAGTGAAATACGGCTCACGATCGTTTCGCCCCAGGTGGCTTTAAAGAGGCCGACTGAATGTTTGATAGCCTTCGGACCTGATTCGTCACTATCGGCAATAATTGGCAGTACAAAACTTGTTGCCAGCGTCCACAAGGCGCCGAGAATGCGAGATATGATGAAGCCAACAAGCTTGAACCGTTCTTCGAGCAGGCGTAGCAGGTACCCAATAACGGTTGCAATTAATGCATACGTGGCAATTGCCACCAGCTTCGTACGAGCTAATGCGATATGTTGTTTGTAATCGCTTGGGGTGCCACGAAAGATAGACAAGACATGCGATGATAAGGCGACGCCATAATAGTAGGTAGCAAACGTCGCCATAAAGCCCGACACGGCCAGTAGGAGCAAGCCAGGTAGGGTGGCAGTGTAGCTTGATTTGCCGGTACTGTCGATGGCCTTATAGAAAAATGTTTGTGCATGAGTGGCATCAAGAATTGCGATAGTAACGACGACGGCAAAGATACCAAGCGACCAGACCATGCTCATAATGACATAGCGCGATAGGCCTGGATTATCTTTAATGACTCGAAGACTTTGCTTGAATAGCAGCCAGCCGGTCTTGAGACGGCCGCGCTTTATCGGCGGAGGTAGTTGCACCTGTACCTGCTGTACGGGCGGCTGTTGCTCGCTTGGAAGGGTTGCTGGCGTAGTAATGGCAGGTGTTGGCTCTGGTGCTATAGCCACGGGAGCAGGGGCAAGCTGCTGCTTGGCGGCTGAGAAGGCGGCTTGAATAGCCGTATCGGGCCAGCCAGCTGCACGTAGTTGTCCGGTAATGTCTTCGGGGGTGAGTCCGGCCTGGAGTTGCGCAAGGACGTAGTTGTTCATGTCGGGAGTAGGATTCATACCGCTATTGTATACAATCTTTCGTCAAATCGCCAGAGGCGACTGTCAATATTAGCACTCTTGACATGAGAGTGCCAGTTTTTGTATACTAAAGTTATTGGCAATCACACAGGTAGAGTGCTAATATAGATACAGACATTTTGATTATTTATGACAAAAGGAGACGAATATATGGGAAGAATTATCGGAATTGACCTCGGCACGACCAACAGCGCCTTTGCCTACATGGTTGCAGGTAAGCCTGAGGTAATTGCCAACGCCGAAGGCAATCGTACGACACCATCTGTCGTAGCTATCAGTAAAAAAGGCGAGCGTCTGGTTGGCCAAGTGGCCCAGCGCCAGCGCGTAACCAACGCCAAAAACACTATTTATGGTGTCAAGCGCCTGATTGGTCGCAAATTTAGCGACAAAGAAGTCCAAAAAGACCACGATATTATGCCCTACGAAATCGTCAAAAAAGGCGACGGCGTTGCGGTAACATTGGGCGACAAGGATTACTCTCCAGAAGAAGTTTCAGCCATGATTCTTTCAAAGATCAAGGCTGATGCCGAGGCATTTCTTGGTGAAAAAGTCACCGAAGCGGTTATTACCGTTCCTGCGTATTTCGATGACTCACAGCGCCAGGCAACCAAAGATGCTGGTAAAATTGCCGGTCTTGAAGTAAAACGTATTATTAACGAGCCGACAGCTGCCGCGCTTGCCTATGGTCTTGATAGTAAAAAAGATGAAAAAATTGCCGTCTTCGACCTTGGTGGTGGTACCTTCGACGTTTCCGTTCTTGAACTTGGTGATGGTGTCTTTGAAGTTAAGTCGACTAACGGTGATACTCACCTTGGCGGTGAAGACTTCGATAACCGCATCGTTAATCACTTCATTGATGTCTTTAAGCAAAACGAAGGCATCGATCTGAAGTCTGACAAAGCTGCTATGCAGCGCCTCAAGGATGAAGCTGAAAAAGCAAAGAAAGAACTCTCGAGCACCACGGAAATTGAAATCAACATTCCGTTTATTACGGCTGATGCCGATGGTCCGAAGCACTTCGAATACAAGCTGACTCGTTCTAAGCTCGAAGAACTAGTAGGTGACCTGATTGACCGCCTAGTGGAGCCTGTTCATAAAGCACTCAAAGATGCTGGTATGAAAGCTGGTGATGTCGACGAGGTTGTGTTGGTTGGTGGTATGACCCGTATGCCAGCTGTCGTCGAGAAAGTAAAGTCAATCTTTGGTAAAGAACCGCTCAAGGGCGTGAACCCTGACGAGGTCGTGGCCGTTGGTGCTGCGATTCAAGGTGGCGTTTTGGCCGGTGACGTGAAGGATGTGCTGTTGCTCGATGTGACACCACTGTCCCTTGGTATTGAAACCATGGGCGGCGTGACGACCAAGCTGATTGAGCGTAACAGTACAATCCCAACCAGCAAGTCTGAGACATTCTCAACTGCCGCTGATTCACAGCCGCAAGTCGAGATTCACGTCTTGCAGGGTGAGCGCGAAATGTCGAGTGATAACAAATCGCTTGGTCGCTTTACGCTTGATGGAATTGCACCAGCCCCTCGTGGCGTGCCACAAATCGAAGTCACCTTTGACCTCGATGCCAATGGTATTTTGAATGTCACCGCGAAGGACAAGGGTACTGGCAAAGAGCAGAAGATTACTATTTCTGATAGTGGTAACATGAGTAAAGAAGATATCGAAAAAGCCCAAAAAGAAGCCGAAGCACATGCTGATGAAGACAAGAAAAAGCGCGAAGCCGTTGATGCGCGCAACACACTCGAAAACGCTATCTACCAGGCTGAAAAAATGCCAAACGAGTACAAAGATAAAATCAGTGATGACGACAAAAAAATAATCACTGATGCTGTCGAAGAGGCCAAGAAGCACCAAGCGTCTGAAGATAAAGACGAGCTTGAAGCCGCCGGCAAAGACTTGATGGAAAAGGTCCAAACCATTGGCGCCAAACTCTACGAAGCCGCCGCCAAAGATGAGTCTGAAAAATCAGATGCAAAATCCGACGATAGCAAGGACGAACCTGTCGAAGGTGAAGTCATCGACGATAAGGATGAAAAGAAGAAGTAGCAACTTCTGAATATAAAAAAGAGCTGCATATCGCGGCTCTTTTTTATAGGGAAATTATCATGCAGGTTGTGGGAGTTCGAGAAACAGCGCTGCCCATACCATGCCAGGGTCACTGCGGTAAAAAGGGGCGGTGTACCATGAGCCGTCAGCGTTGAGGAGCTCGGGGTAGTTGCCGTGGCGTTCAATCAGGGCGCTGAATTTGGTATATTCCGCCGCGTATTCTGGTCGGTTTTGGCGCTTCAGTAGGTGAAGGTAGAACGTGCCGTGCCATGTCCAAATAGAAGTTCCGGTATAGTTAGGCATAAAGAACCGGCCCATACCAACACGGAAGTGAAAGTCGGTTGATTCGGGACAGTACTGCAGTGGGCCGACGGCTGAAAAGCCATGGGTGGTGATGTAGTCGAACGTTGCGTTCATCATATTGGTGTCATTGATAACGTGAAGGAAAAAAGGCATAAGCGCGCATTCGGAGCTGTAAGCGCCGGAACGTCGGTCGGCCTTAAAGTACTCGCCAGTCCAATAATGTTCACGTAAATCAGTTTGATAATGACTGGCTGGAAAAGGAAACGTTAGGTCGAGTCGCGATACACAGGTAGCCATACGTGCTACGAGTGCAACCGAGTACGCACTGCGGTCGTAATAAACAGCGTCACGCATTTCGGCGTAACGCGCCTTTATAATGTCACCTGTTGTTGGGTCAAGAAAGACTTTAACGTATTTTTTAAGTTGGCGATTTAAAAAAGCGCGCTCGGACTGGTTGAGGGGATAATTACTGACCACCAGACTATGGAGCAGCCATGGCAAGGCGTCGATACTTTTGCGTGACGGTGCGTTAAAGGTGTTGCCGGCTTTATCGACGCATGTTGTGATGTCGTTTGCTTTACGGTAATGGTGGAGTGCCCACTTTAACGTATGACGAACGCGTTCGGTGTAGCCTCGTTTAACAAGCGACTCGCAGACGGTGCCAAAGTCACGCATCCAAAAGAAATCGAAATGCCCTAGGCTCGTGCGGTAAAAATCGCCCTCCCATAATTTATCAATAATTTGCTGGCAAATTTCGTGGGCGTTGCCATCGAATCGTTCAACTTTGCCGAAATAGCGGTTCATGATTTGTCGTTTTTCTGCTCGAAGTGTGCCGAGAATACCGCCGATGCGTCGAATAAAAAGTTCCATGCTGGTTAGTATACACCACGCTTGTGCTTACCTCTTGAAAAAGGTACAGTAGGGCGTATGGACTTACAAGCAGAACTTTTAAAAATTTTCAAAGGTGAGGTCGATACGACCACCGAAACACTCGATTTTTATTCTCACGATGCCAGTTTATTTGAACTGCGGCCGCAGGTTGTGGCTTTTCCACAGGACGCTGACGATATTAAAGCAGCTGTTGCATTCGTCAACGATCATCGAGCTGAAAATCCAGAATTAAACATCACGCCGCGCTCTCGTGGTACCGATATGTCGGGTGGTGCGATTGGCCAATCAATCGTCCTCGATGTGAGTAAACACATGAATAAGCTCGAAGAAGCCACGCCGACGACCGCGCACGTCCAGCCCGGTATGCTCTACCGCGAGTTCGATATTGAGACAATCAAACAGGGCAGTATTTTGCCAAGTTATCCAGCTAGCCGCGACCTTGCCTCGGTTGGCGGCATGGTGAGCAATAACTCGGGTGGTGAAAAATCACTTGAATTTGGCAAGACTGATAACTTCGTGACGGAACTTAGCGTCGTGCTGAGTGACGGCAATGAATACGTCATTAAGCCACTCAATCGTGATGAGCTGAATGCCAAGATGGGGCAAGATGATTTTGAGGGTAATCTGTACCGCCAAACGTTCGAGCTGCTCGACGCAAATTACGACGAGATTGCCGCCGCCGCACCAAAGGTGAGTAAGGACTCAACCGGCTATCACTTGTGGAATATATGGAAGCGCGATACGGGCATTTTCGACCTGACGAAATTATTTATCGGCGCCCAGGGAACACTTGGTATTGTGACGGATATTAAATTTAATCTTGTCCCAAAACCAGCCCATTCCGGGACACTGGTGTGTTACATGCGCTCCATCGACCAACTAGGCGACGTGATTCCAGCGGTGCTGGCGCACCAACCCGCATCATTCGAGAGTTTCGACGACAACACGTTATGGCTGTGTTTTAAATTCTTCTTCTCGTTTATTAAAAAACTTGGGTTATGGACGTGGATAAAGCTGGCCCTCCAATTGATTCCTGACGGTGTCATGCTGATAAAAGGCGTACCGCAGTTGGTGCTACTGATTGAATTTACCGGTGAGAGCGTCGACGAAGTGCGCCATAAGATTCATCAAACTAAGAAGGATCTTGAAAAATACGACTTTACCTATATGGAAGAAGACGAAACTGAAGCTAAGTCGCGCAAGTTCTGGCTGATGCGCCGCGAGAGTTTCAACCTGCTCCGCTCGAAGGTTAAAGATAAGCACACCGCGCCGTTCATCGATGACTTTATCGTACCACCGGCTCGCTTGACCGAATTTCTACCAAAACTACGCGTTATTATAAAAAAATATAATCTGCTCGCGACAATCGCTGGTCACATGGGTGATGGTAACTTTCATGTTATTCCACTTATGAAGATTGAAGACCCAAAAGAGCGGGCGAAATTAGAACCAGCAATGACTGAAGTCAACACCTTGGTGATCGGCTACGGCGGCTCGGTGTCGGGTGAACACAACGACGGTATGATTCGTGGCCCATGGCTGGAGCAAATGTATAGCCCGAGCGTGCTCGGTTACATGAAGGAAATGAAGCAGCTCTACGATCCAAACACAATCTTTAATCCAAAGAAGAAAACCGACGCGACCTGGGACTTTAGCTTTAATCACATTCGCGAAAAATTCTAGTCACTTCGAACGAACAATCAGCTAGCACTCTTGCATATGGAGTGCTAGTTTTGTACAATAGAGACAGATGAATAAGCGTGATTATTACGAAGTCTTAGGGGTGTCAAAAGATGCCAGTGCTGACGAAATTAAAAAAGCCTTTCGCAAAGCGGCCGTTCAACACCACCCCGACAAAGAAGGTGGTGATGAATCCAAGTTTAAAGAAATTAACGAGGCCTACGAAGTCTTAAAAGATCAGCAAAAACGACAGCGCTATGACCAATTCGGTCATGCTGGCGTTGGTGGGAACGGCGGCGGTCAACCTGGTGCTAATCCATTCGAAGGCTTTGGTGGTCAAAACGTTCACTTCGACTTTGGCGACGGTGGCCTCGGTGATATTTTCGGTCAATTCTTTGGCGGCGGTGGACAGCAACAGCGCGGTCCAAAACGTGGGCGTGATGTCGAAACCAATCTGACGCTGACATTCGAGCAAGCCATCTTTGGTGTTGAAGAAAAAATCGATCTTGATATGGACGACGA
>DHJF01000014.1:34814-47454 GCA_002404195.1 Candidatus Saccharibacteria bacterium UBA4727
GGTCAGCAAACGCGCATTATGAACACTATGTTTGGCCAGATGCAACAAGCTGTCACCTGCGAAACCTGTCACGGGCGCGGCCAGGTGCCAGAAGTGGTCTGCACGGTCTGTAAAGGCAGGGGCACAGAGCGTCGCAAGCAGACCGTTACACTCAAAGTACCGGCTGGTATTGACGATGGTGCGACGATTCGCCTCAAAGAACGCGGTGAGGCAATTGGTGGCGGTGAACGCGGTGATCTCTATGTGAATATTCGCGTCAAGGCACACAAACGCTTTACTCGTGAAGGTGATATTATTTTGTCCGAAGAGCATGTTAGCATGGTGGACGCGGCGCTGGGTACCGAAATTACGGTTGAAACAGTTGATGGCGATGTGCGCATGAAAATTCCGGCTGGCACGCAAAGTGGCACCGACTTTAAACTCTCCGGTCACGGTGTACCGCACCTGCGTTCAACCACGCGTGGAGCGCAGATTGTCAGTATCGTGGTCGATATTCCGACCAAGCTGACGAAAAAGCAAAAAGACCTCCTCGAACAATTCGATGACGCCAAAAAACGCAGCCTCTTTTAGACTAGCGCAAACCTAAAACTTACGTTAAGCTTATGCTAGTAATAGTGAGGTATTGATGTGTCGTTTTTCTGGTTTTTAGTTGCAATTGTATTATTGATAGTTTTGTTGAGTCGTCAAAAACCGGCTTCGAATGACTACGACCGCGGGTTCTGGGATGGCTACCGTGCGCTTGGTAGCAGGGTCCAGGAACAACTTGAGCAACCGACGGTTGATTCAGACGCACTCCAAGCGGCGGTTGCTGTTGGCTATGGTGGCGTAACGCCGCTGGCTGCTAGCCCAGCCAATGTTGCGCAGGAAGAGTTATTATATGAAGATCCAATCGTCGTTCCCGCGGCACCGGTACTTAGTCCGCAGGCTCGTTCGCTTCGTAATCTCAATACCATTTTATATATGGCCAGCTTTTTATTAGTTGCGGCCGGCGCACTGTTTGTGTCTGCTGCCATGCCGAACGTCATCAAGCTGGTCGGCGTATGGCTGATTATCGTGCTGTTTTATGGGGTCGGCTATGTGCTTCATCAAAAAGTTGCCCGTCTGCGTCCGGCATCAATTGCCTTTTTAGGTACCGGCTTAGCGCTGATTCCTTTTGCTGGTTTTGCCTTGCAGGCTTACACCGCGATGGGGCCAAATGCTGCCTGGTTAACTACCTCCGTCGTTGGCGTTATCGCCTATTTTGTTGCGGCGATCCGATTGCAAAATCAAGTGGTGTCATACCTTGCGGTGGCCTTTGTCTTATCACTCGTGGCGTCTACGTCAGCCTCAGTCAGTATGGCGCTGGTCTGGCAGTTTGTTGTCATGATTGGCGTCGCACTCGCGGCCAGTAGTCTTGCGCTCGTCAAGCCAAGCTGGGTGCCGCCTATCTTTCGTGAACCAATTGAGCGTACCGGTCAGCTGGTAACGCCAGTTGTGTTGGTGGCAAGCCTTTTTGTCGGTAGTCATCTAAAGATATATGGCTACGAACTTATCTTTCTCGTCGCGGCAGTCTACTACGCTGTGGTGTGGCTGCAGACAAGACAGCTCATCTACGAAACCGCGCTGCGTGTCATTGTACCGGTGACGGGGCTTATCTATCTGTATGATTGGTCAAACGGTAACGCGACGGCAATGGGCCTCGGGCTCCTGGCTGTTGCCGTCATCCAGTTGGCATATTCATTGCTGCGCGTCATGGCGCCCGCTCACGCCAGTGTCGAACGAGTTTGGTTGATCGTGGCTCTCTGTCTTCACGCTGCTAGTTTTTCATTGTGGCAACAAGCGGATCAGGCGCATGTATTGAACGTTATCGCATTGCTGTTGCTTGGCTGTGCAAGTTTGGCGGCAATGTTGCGCCTACGGAGCGTTGGGTTTGGCGGTGTTGGCGTGATTGTTTCGTATATCTTGCCGTTTGTCGTGATACGACAGTGGCTTGAACCTGCGCTCGAATGGTGGGTATTGGCTGCGTGGTTCGTCTTTGCGGCAGCTGCGACGATAGCCGTCACGGCGATGTTGCGGCATCGTTCCTTAGCGCTGCGCGAACTACTCACGACTGCCTACCTTGGCTATGCCGGTCTTGCGGTGGTGACGGCATTATGGCAGAACACGTCAGGCTTTTCAACAAGTATCTTGGTGCTGGTGACGCTGATGATTGCAGCGGCTTCGTATGTCACCCGACAACCAAAAGTACTTATTTTGGCAGTCATAGCTTTGCCGTTGGCTGTCTTTTACGGCTGGAACTGGCTGGCGCTGCCACACCTATGGATGACGCTCGGGGTGGCTTGGACAGCGGCAACGTTTTGTTACCTTGGCTACGGTGTGGCATACAATAGCCACGACACCGAGCGTCAGATGATCTTTTTATGGGCCACCTGGGTACTGCTTGGGCTCGGAGTGTTCATTAACGTCTTCGATCCGATAACTTCCACCGCAGCCGCGCTGACGTTGGTTCTTCTGGCGGCAACGATTGCCGTTCACGGCTACACGACAAAGCGCCGCGACCTGATTGAAGCGGGTATTTACATGGCAACACTTGGGTTGCAGCGCTGGGTTGGTATCGCCGCGCCAGATGTCAATGTCGTGCTCTATGGCCACTGGTGGGCGCTGACGATTGCAGCAGTCACGTGGTTGTATGCCGAGCGCACGCAAACACGTCTGATTATCGGCCTGGCCTTTATGAGCGCCAGCTCGGCCGTGTATGCATTTAGTGAAGGCGGTTCATATCAGCTACTCTTTTTGGCGGAACACATCGCGCTGCTACTCTACGGCGCACTGCGTCTTAAAAGCTGGGCACTGTGGTGGGGGCTGACCGGTGCATCGCTGGCGGTGGTGTATCTACTTGGCGGGTTCACCTTCTGGTCACTTGGATTCCTTGGCTTATTGCTCATCGGCATCGTCGTCTGGCGGCTACTGCGTAGCTCGAAAACGGTCAGTACTTAAGCGGCGACAAGCCAGCGGACGTACTGCTGAACGCAGTCGCTCTTGGTGTCGCTGAAAGGATCGTTGTGAATATCAATACCGGGCGTGGCATTGATTTCAATTAAATAATGACGATTTGCTTCTTGGTCCCACATCATATCGACGCCACAAATCCCCAGGCCGAGTTTTTGCGATATTTTTTCCGCATCAGCAATCATGGCCGGTGTCACCAGATGTGTTGCCTCGCGTAAGCTGCCACCTAGGCTGACGTTGGCTGGGCCAGTGGTGCGAATCTTTTGGCCGAGGGCTGGAATGTCCTGGAGGGCGGTATCGAGGAATCGGCGCGCAGCTTGCATCTTAATGGGGAGGATCGACATGAACGCCGAGTCGTTGCGCGGCGAGCTGTTATTGGCGTCAATAATCAGCTGTTCGATAGTTGATGTGCCATCGCCAGTGACAGAAGCTGGCTCGCGTATAACGGCTGAACTGAATGTGCCGCCAACAGTCAGCAGTCGCACGTCGGCACCAATGATGTGTTGTTGTGCGATAACGCGTTTGCCATACTCTTTTGCATAGTCATATGCGCGACGCAATTCCTCTTTTGTTTTTATGTTCGTACTCACGCCAGAGCCGCCGTCGTTGCCGAGTGGTTTGGTGACAATCATGCGATGCGTCGCGAGGAATTTACGAGCGTCGCGGATACTCGAGCAAATAATTGAAGGAGGTGTCGAGATGGCAAGGTGGTCTGCTACGAGGGCGGTTCGAGCTTTGCTGCCTGCAATCGAAAGACCAATAGCCGAACTTTTTTCACTGCAGGTGCTAAATAAGAGCCGCGTTACGCCTTGCTGGTCGGTGTATTCAATCAGGCTTGTCGAGACATCAATAATAAAGGGATGAGCCTGTTGAACGATGAGCTCATCGTAGAGTAATCGGGTTGACCCACGTAAGTTTTGGCGTGCCTCGGTAGTTTTCATGACATATTCTCCAGTTTAAAACCTGAATATGATCTTGTGGGCTATGGAGCGAGCTAGCACGAATCCGTAAAGAGGCAATTGTATTACTTTATATTATACGAAATTTATGTCTATTTCGCAAGCGGACGCTACCAGTTGCGGTGCTCGGACGGGATAGTCTCTCTCGGTACCTTGAGGAGTGCGCTCGGGTCGGAAACGGATAACCCTTGACTATTATGGCAATCTGTGATATAATCGTCGATAAATAATGAACACACACAAACAGACATCTGAAGGGTATAACGGCATCTATCTCGAGCGAAGTGCCGTTGATGCCCGCGCTCTTGTCGAGAAGCTTGTTGCTGAACCAGAAATGCCGCTAGATGAGACTGAGATGACAGAGGCGCGTCAGTTTGAACGTGCAATTAATAACTACGAACTTCGCGAGGGAGTAACCCTTGCCGATGTGCTGCGACAGCATAAAAGTGAGGATGTGACGGCGCCATTCTTTTTCGCTGAGGCTTTTATTCATGGCGATGTCAGCCACGAAGGTATTGCGTTGCCGACATTTACGTCGTCGGACGATGTCTATCGGTGGATTGCGACAAGCGTTCGCGATAAAACGCTGACGTCACAGGTTCTTCAAGAATTGTCGACGACTAGCACCAATGTCTATAAGCAGACGATGATTGAGGCACTCACGAGTGGACAGCAACCGCCGGCCGAACAGTTCGATTGCCAATCAATCGTCACGAATCCTGAAAGGTTTATTCAATCAGCTGCCGATATTCAGACGGTGCGTGCATATCTATTGGGGCTCCGAGGTCAATATAAGCGTGACGCTGTTGCGGTTGACGGTGCAAAGCGAGCAACGGTGGATATGTATCTTGCGAAGACGAATAGCTTTTTAGCTGCTGATATTCCGGTTGCCAATTATTTGAGAAATCAATCACAGCTCGTTAGCGACAGCGAAACGAGTGCCGTTGCATCAGAAATCATTCCGCGGGGTTTGCGTAGTGCGCTCAACACACCGAAGTCACGAGAAGCAACCTTTAAACGTCTTGATTTTCTTCGCAACGGTCTTGGTGTCGATGCAACTGGTCATGCTTCTGTCGTTTCGAGCGAGGTGCAGTCGGTGGCAAGCCTAGAAGCCGAAGACGCGGTTTTTACCAAAGCTGAAATGAAAAAGCTCCAAAGTGTTATGGTTGAGCCCGTCACTATGCTGCATATCTTCGAAAATATTATCGCAAGTGCAAGCCTGCTCAGCAGCGAGCCGGCCGAGATGTGGTCAAAGGAGCGGACGCATCGCGCGGCTGACGAACTTTTTCAAGTGGTCATTAATCCTACAAAAGCAACATTTAATGTTGAAGGACGCAGCGGTGCTTTTAAGGTGCCACCAATGCCACGATCGCTATATGACGTGTTGGTTGTCGGTACGCATGAGTTGACGCATATTAATCAGGCACAAGCAAGCGAAGCATTGAAAGCTGATCTTATGATTGCCGACGTGAAAGGGCGCCGCATTTCGATGCTTAGCGAGGCGGGTGCCAACATGGAGCAGCGTATGGCTGAACGGAAGTTGTTTGGAGCAAGTAAACCTGTGGCTATGACCTATGCTCGTGCCCTGCAATCACTCGAGACGGATGGTACTATGTTCGATGCGGTGAAAGCTTTTTATGATGAGAAGCGCCGTGCTTTTCCTGAGATAAGCCCGGCCGCTGCTGCCGATGAAGCATCTGATCGCGTACTACGGCTTGTGCGGAGCGGTGGACTTAGTTCGCAGCCAATGGTCTATGCCGAGGAATCGATTTTAATGAGCGAACTAGAGACTGCGAGCCCAGATGTGCGTGCGAGAGCAACGGCTATTACGGGTATTGACTTGGTGGATCAAGTTCGATTGCATCGCTTCGGACTATTGCCAGAGATTAAGGCGCAGTCGATTGACTGGATGCAGCTTGTTGTGGCTGAGCTACAGCCGTACATTGACGAAGCATTAGCGGCAACTAACGATGAGGTATAATACGGATAGATGAAAAAAATTATAGTGTTTGTTGGCCAGGTGATTGGTTCTGGTAAGCAACTCGTCGAAGTGATGAATCAGTATTCACAAGATGAGTTTGTCGTGATGTGCTACAGCGACGTGCTTGTTTCGGTTCATGATGGTACTGTCGCGATGTTGGACGTTGCTGGCCGTGATATTTTTGACGGCGTTAGTTGTGTGTATCTACGAGGGTTATCAAACGAATCGCTGCGTCATGTGTTAGCTGCATACGCCGCAAGTGTCGGCGTGCCAGTTATTAACGAGGCATCATATCGCTACGAAGCAATGAGCAAGATTGAACAGTACGTTACCTTGGCTCTGGCTGGTGTTCCTGTGCCGGATAGTGTCTACGTGCAGCGCAAGGACTATTATCAGTATGTTCCAGCGTTGCTCGGCTGTGACATGCCGATCGTCGCAAAGTCAATTACCGGTAAAAACGGCAAAGATAACGTCCTCGTAAGTGATGAGCGGGAGCTTGCCGCCGTAGCGGTTGACCATCCTGTTTTTCAGCCATTTATACCAAATACGTTCGACTATCGTGTGATTGTTGCTGGTGGTGAAGTGATTTTGACCTATAAGCGGACACGTCGCGCCGAAACGAGCGTGTACCAAAACAACATCAGCCGTGGCGGTACCGCCGAGATTGTGAGTTTGCCAGAGCATCTGAAATTGATGGCTATCACGGCAGCGCAGGCGGTTGGCAGAGATCTTGCCGGACTCGACATCCTGCCAAGCACGGACGGCCGCACGAACGTAGTCCTTGAGGTCAATTTTAACTTTGGGAAGCCATTATTTAATGATGATGATGTGCAGGAGGTAGCGTATCATCGCAAGCTTGCGGCCTATTTCTCTAAGCGAGCGACAAAAGGAGACATTCATGACTAACGCAAAACGATTACTTTTTTTGGGGCGGCGCGAGGATCGTGCTCAGTATGATACAGCCGGCAGCATGCGGCGACTGCTCGAGACTGAGTCATCGTCGATAGTCTACGAATCAAGTGACTTTGAAGATCTTTTGTTTGAGTTTGACGGTACTGACCTGCGTATTACCGATGCTGTTAAGGGCTATGACGTGCGGCAATTCGACGGCGTCTTTTTGGTAGGCTGGTTCAGGACTAAGCAGCTTGAGGACGTCGCGCTATCGGTTTCCCAGTATCTACTTTTTCATAATGTCAAAGTGCTCAATAGTGAAGCTGCCTATACAAGGTCGCGCGCGAAGATTAGTCAGTACGTTATTGCCGCGCTGCACGGTGTCAGCATGACGCCGTTTCTTTTCTCGCTTGATTCGCAGCACTTACTGTCACGCGACGTAGACCTACCAGTGATTGCAAAGTCGATTTCCGCATCGCGCGGTAACGACAACTACTTGGTACATACTGCGCCTGAGCTTCGAGAAATTATCACGGGTAGTCCTGATGTTCACTTTGTTCTCCAGGACTATGTACCGAACGAGGGTGATTTTCGTATTATCGTTGCGGGAGGACAGGTACGGCTGGCAATTTATCGTCAAGCGCAAGGCGGAACACATCTTAATAACACGTCGAAAGGCGGCGCTAGCTCAATCGTACCGAGCGACGAGCTGGATGAAAAGCTGCGTCAGGACGCCGTACTGCTCGCGAGGTTACTGCGTCGCGAGGTAACCGGCGTTGATATGATTATCCACCGCGAAACTGGGCAGCACTACCTGCTTGAGATTAATAACATGCCGCAACTCAGTACGGGCAGCCAGCTGTCACATAAAGCTGCAATACTCACCGATTTCTTTGAAGAGTGGTTATAGCGAATCTGGCGACGCAATAGGATGTGTGATGACATGGGCATGGTCAGTGATCCAGTCGAGATCGGCTTGAAAGGTTACTGCGTCGGGGTTATGAAGAATGATGACGGCGCACATTTTGTAGCCGTCGGCTGCTTTGCCGACGAGTTGACCTTCTTTTACTTTGATACTGAAGTAGTTGAGTGAAGGTAGTTTCTCGAGTGTTGTGATGTGGTCTATGCCACTAAAGATGCCTGGTTGTTTTGGAAATAACTCGAGTACTGCGCAGTAGTGGTTACGATCTGCGCTGATATTTGGCGTGCCTCCAAGGGCGAGTGCGAGTGCGGCACCGGTTATGTCGATACCGTTGGCGAGACTATGCATGCGTTCACGATAGCCCCCATTGCGTGCGCCAATTTCGACGATACGCGGGCCCGCAGTTGTCATAATAATTTCAATATGAGCCGGTGAGTTTTTCATCCCGAGGGCTTTCACGCCAACCGCGGCGCAGTGACGCAGGGCGGTTTGGTCATCGGCTGTAAGACGGCTGGGAAGAAGGCGGCTATAGTGAAAATTGTCATCGTAGCCGATGTCATATCCTGTTTGATAGTCAACAATTTGGTCGAGGATGTGCGGAATGCCATCGCTATCGACAAAGGCGTCAACTGAATGAATGCTTCCCTCGAGGAACTCTTCGATGATGAGCTTTGGTGTTCGATTCGGCGCATATTTCTTGTAAATCGTTTGCAAAAGGTGCACTGAATGGTCGTAATTGTGCAGTAATTCATCAAGCGAGCTATTTTTTGTGACGAGGAGGCTTTTAGCGAGGTTTGCAGGCTTAAGAATGAGGGGGAATGAATGTGCTTGTGCGAATGCACGGACATCCTCTTTTGAAGTGACGACATCAAAGGCTGGGCTAATCTTCTCTGGGGCGGTGTCAAAAAGTGAACGCATAAGAAACTTATCAGTACAGGCCTCGGCTGTTGCGACAGGTAAACCGGGCAAGCCAAGGTGCTCGGTGATCCACGCAGTCGGTAGGACGTAGTTTTCGTAGGTCGTCAGGACTGCGTCGACGGGCGTTTTTAGGGTATCGACAGCTGAGAGCAGGCCGGCTTTGGAGCTGAAATCTGCAACAACGCGATGCTTGAATTTTTTATCAGGAAATTTTGTTTTTATGACATCTTGCAAGACGGTATAGGTATGGTCATGTGATTCGATATAGTCGATGAGGGATGAAAATTTTTGGCCAACGATAAGGATATGTGACATATTGCAAATTATATATAATTATGTTAATATAATCAAGTCTTTAAATTAATACGATACTGGTAGATAATAAAGCTTATGGCTTCAAAACATGATTTTCACAAAGTAATTATTGGTCGCTCTGAAGTGCTCACGTTCGTGGGGACAGACGCAGTTGGCGTGCCTGCTAAGACCGATACGGGAGCGTATCGGTCGGCGGTCCATGTCTCAAACATACTTGTGCGTGAGGACGGGATTTTAACCTTCGAACTACTAGGCGGGCACCCGGTGTGTGGTTCGATGTCGCGTGTGATTGAAGCCGAAGAGTACAAAAAAGTAACGATCGCAAACTCGTTCGGACACCAGGAAGAGCGCTTTGAAGTAAAGTTAAAAGTAAAGCTCGGGCCGAAAGTCTTTCATGCGCAGTTTACATTAGCGGATCGATCAAAGAAAATTTATCCCATACTTCTTGGACGCAAACTGTTGAATCATCGTTTTCTGGTTGATTCGAGCGAGACAAGCCTTGATCGAATTACGCTCAAGCAACGGTATCATATTGATTTTCCTAATGATGAAGAAGAGGGGCGTGAATTATGAGGATAGCTATTTTATCGAACGGACCAGGAAATTATTCTACGAAACGCCTTAAAGAAGTGGCAATTGCCAGAGGGCACACCGTTAAGGTGGTCAAATATCGTGACTGTTATGCTTCGATTGAGCAAAATAATCCAACGGTGAGTTATAGGGGTGAGGATTTGTCGCAGTTCGATGCGATTATCCCACGTATTGCTGCCAATATGACGCGCTACGGCACAGCGATTTTACGTCAGCTGGAAATGCAGGGCGTGTACAGCACGTCGAGTTCAATTGCCATTAGCCGTTCACGCGATAAGCTGCGGAGTATGCAACTGATGGCGAAGGCAGGGATTGGCATTCCGAAAACGGTGGTGTCGCGCAATACGACTGATATTGATGTCTTACTTGATCAACTGGGCGGCATGCCAGTGATTATCAAGCTTGCGCGTGGTACGCATGGCAACGGCGTGGTCTTGGCTGAAACGAAGAAAGCGGCCAAATCAGTTTTGCAAGCATTTTACTTAACGAACGATGACGGCACGAATATTTTGCTACAAGAGTTCGTCAAAGAATCGGCCGGCACCGATATTCGTGCTTTTGTGGTCGGTAGCCGCGTGGTTGCCAGCATGAAGCGTCAGAGTCTCGATGATGATTTTCGCTCGAACTTACACAAGGGTGGCGAAGGGACGGTTATTAAGTTAACTGAAGAAGAGCGCAAGATGGCTGTGAAAGCTGCTAAGGCTATGGGTCTGAATATCGCTGGTGTTGATATGATGCGAAGCGAGCGTGGTCCGCTTATCTTGGAAGTGAATGCCAGCCCTGGGTTTGGGATTGAAAAAGTGACTGGTCGTGACGTGGCGAGCAGCGTCATTGAATACGTCGAAATGAACGCCAAGCGTCGTAACAAAAAAGACAAAGTCGGCGCCTAGGAGACAACGCGTAGTGTAGCTGATATACTACGTGTATGACCGCAGTGGGACGCTATTTCTTAGGCTTACGCAAAGACACGTTACCGTGGCTATTTATTCTATTTTTCTTGGGCGTTATTGTCGCAACCGGCTTTTATGTGCTGCAACCGGCGCTGCAACCGAGTGCAATGTTACGACTAGGTGATGGTATCTTTACAACAAGCATGGTGATGGTTGATCAAAAACAGGTCGGCGCTCCAATTGATACGGCTACTTTAATGCAGAATCAGGCAGTCATGCTTGTCTATGGTTATGAGCAGATTTTGCCGGTGACGCTGCGGGCAAATACTGCGGCGGTAGACCTCGTGTGGGTCAATAACAATAAAAAAGTAGTCTATATTGTGAAGAATATTTCGAGCGAGACAGCCGACCAGTTTACGCCGACCGATTCCGCGCGCTATATTATTGAATTAGCTGCTGGGACGGTGAAAAATAAGGCGATTGTGGTTGGTATGAAGGCTGATTTTGACGAGCGTCGGCTAGGAGGCTTTTAGATGAGCTTTATCGTTATATTCTCAGCCTTGGCGGTCGTGCTCTTTGCTGCTGCCTTTTTCTCAAAACGACGTTTTGGCGTACTGGGCTTGGCGCTACTGGCCGGTGTCACACTTAGCGGCTTGTGGGATGAGACGGTGACGATGATCGTCGCTGGTATTGGTGTACGTTCGAGCGTACCGCCACTAGAGACAGTAGTTGGGGCGGCAATTGTTGTCTTCCCGGCACTGCTTTTACTACTCAGCGGGCCAACCTATCGTACGGCTATGCAGCGACTTGCCGGCGCTCTGGCGTTTACGCTGCTTGCCCTGGCGTTGCTGCTACAGCCACTGTCTCAGGCGCTCGTTATTACGGGCCTAGGCAGGACGGTCTATGATATGTTTATGCAATATCATGCAACGATTATTACCGCTTGTCTGATTTTTGCTATTTTAGATCTATTTGGCACAAAAACACCGCGTCACGACGCAAAACATTGACAAACCACCCTTTAAAATGCTATCTTTATAGAGTTATGGAGCCATAGCTCAGCTGGTTAGAGCACCTGCCTTTTAAGCAGGGTGTCCTGAGTTCAAGTCTCAGTGGCTTCACCATAGAAAATACCTCATCTTCGGATGGGGTATTTTCTATGGTGGAATTATCCGAAACTATACTTATAATATCTTGCGCGTCTTCTGTGGGCGCAGACGGCGGTTGTGATTAATGGCTGGGCGATTGCAGGCTACTATATTGTGCTACTTAGCCTATGTGTTTATATGTGGAGAGTGACGGGCTTTCATCTGCGCGAGGCAAACATTGTGGAGTAGTTGGCTGGTATCTGTTATAATGAGGGAAACGATACCGATTAATCGACGGAGATTCTTATGTCAGGACACAGTAAATGGTCAACAATTAAACGTGAAAAAGGTGCGAAAGACGCCAAGCGCGGCGCTGTTTTTACAAAAATCGGCAATCAGATTGCGATTGCCGCGCGCAGTGGCGCTGATCCAACCATGAATTCGGCCTTAGCGCTGGCTATCGAAACTGCTAAGCAGGCAAACATGCCAAACGCGAATATCCAGCGCGCGATTGACCGTGTCAGTGACAAGAACGCCGCTGTCATGGAAGAGGCGACATATGAGGGCTATGGTCCTGGTGGCGTCGGCATTATTGTTGAGACGGCAACGGATAATAAAAATCGCACCTACCCGGAAGTACGCAGTGCGCTGACGAAAAACGGCGGTAATATGGCTGAACCTGGTAGCGTTGCCTTTCAGTTTACCCGTAAAGGAGTGATTCGTGTCATTGCCAGCGGTGAGGATGCGCTTCTCGCGATTCTTGATGCTGGTGCTGAGGATGCAATTGAGGAGGACGGTGAAATGACCGTCTATACCGAACTCAAAGACCTGACGAAAGTCCGTACGGCATTGATTGAAGCGGGACTGACGGTCAAAGAGGCTGAGCTGCAATACGTACCAAACAGCCAAGTTGAAATCAGCGACCCAGAAGTGGCGCGCAAAATCTTTAAGGTGCTCGACGCGCTTGATGACCTCGATGACGTGGTGAATGTTCATACCAATGCCGATATTACGGTTGAACCAGCCGAATAGATAACAGGCACTGCTACCTACTCAAAGCAGCGTGATGATTAGCTACATTCAAACGGTGAGCGCGA
>DHJF01000044.1:0-174 GCA_002404195.1 Candidatus Saccharibacteria bacterium UBA4727
TCTTGGTTAATCCGTTCAATGAATTGAATACGCTGCTCGATAATATAGGCGCCGTGCTCAGCCAAGGCGACATCCCAGACGAATAATTCATCATCTGAAGAAAACTGTTTCTTTAGTAGGTTATTACGCTGTTTGAGGGCCCGGTCGTATTTACGCAGCGCTGCACCATAGAGA
>DHJF01000044.1:346-11902 GCA_002404195.1 Candidatus Saccharibacteria bacterium UBA4727
GCGCTGCACCATAGAGAGGGTCGAGTTGGCTAATGAACTGATCGATAAACTGGCGGCGGCGAGTGGGCGAGCCGTGCAAGAGGCGCAAATCGTCTGGTTCAAACAATACCACCGGGTACTTATAGCGTGGGCTGAGACGATACATCGTTTTGCTATCGACAGTAAACTGTTTGCGCCCCGTGACACGCTCGCTATCAAACTTCACCGTTCGAACCGAATCGTCCGCCAGTGTTATATCAATCCGCCACCAGGTTTCACCGCGCTGCAGCATATCGCCATCGGTACCTTTGAACGATGAGCCTTGAAAGGCGAGATAAATCGCTTCAATCAACGACGTCTTGCCACTGCCATTCAGGCCGGTAATCAGCGTTACTTGCGGCGAGATCCGTACGCTCGTCGCCTGGTGAATACGAACGTGCTGCAGTTGCAGCTGGCGCACACTACTCATAGCTAGCTTTTGAGCGGCATAATAATATGCTTATAGTTCACGTCGTCAGTTTTGGCGGTCAAGACACAGGGTGACAATTTGCCGTTAAAACGAAACTCAACGGTATCACCGTCGGTCACCGATAAGGCTTCGCTTAAGTAGCGTGAGTTCAGCGTCACTTGGCCGCTCTGAGAGACCTCTGCGGCAGCGCTGGAGGTGTTCTCGCCGTACTCTGAGGCAATAGAGTGGATAGCTAGCATATTCGCTTCACTATCGGCCGTCAGCGTCACGCTGCCACCTGATTCACGGGCAAATAACCCAGCAATCTTGGTAATGCGCACAAAATCACTGGCATCAATGACGATTTCCGTTTCTGAGCTGGCCGGAATAAGCTGACGATAGTCAGGGTAGTTGCCATCGATTAAGCGACTGGTAATTTCCGATTCGCCAACGCGGAAGCGGACTTGGGTTTCGTCGAACAACATATCAACTTCATTGGCGTCGTCACTCAGCGTGCGCAGGACTTCTTGCAAGGTGGTCGTTGGGATAATAGCCGCGACCTCACTGGTTGTTTTAACGAGGCGACGCTCCGACAGGCGATAACCATCGGTCGCAGCCAGGTAGAGGAAGCCCTCGAACGAGTGCCAGTAGACACCGGTCAAGATCGGCCGAGTACTGTCGTTACTACTGGTAATAATTGTCTGTGAGACTGCTTGTTTGAAATCAGCCGAATTGATGCTGTATTGAACTGATGAGGTTTCATCAATCGTTGGGAGTTCTGGAAATTCATCTGCCACCACACCATTAATCACTGATGAGTAGTTGCCAGACGAGAGGGCGAGGTGACTGTCGGTTACTTTTAGCTCAACCGTGCCTTTGGGTAGGCTGGCGATAAATTCACTGACCAGCTTGGCAGGAATCGTAATCGAGCCTGGTGTAATAATCTTGGCGCCAATTAAATGAGTCGAGGCGATTTCAAGATTGGTTGCCGCGACGAGCAGGCGATTACCATCAGTACGTAAGAGGATATTACTCAGAATAGGTAAGCCTGTACGGCTACTGGCTACTCGGCCAACGCTACTGAGAGCTTTTGTGAGATTTTCTTGGGTGACGGAGAGTTCCATTGTTATTACCTTTCTTTAAATTTTTTCTGGCTGGGGCTTATAATAGGCGCTGTGGAAACTGGGTACAAATAGTGTTCAGACAGGGGTGAAAATACACGTTTTAGTAGGGGAAAAGACCAGTGGAAAAGAGTGGATAGAATGGGTGTAACTGAGAGTTGTTCACTGTATTGATTGCTCATAGCAGGTTTAGTATACCAAGCTGTGGACGGTCGTACACTACCTATACCCTGTACTGTCCGCAGGAAATTCACAGGTTTTCCACTCATCTTAAGCATAGAGTTTCTCGCGAATCTCCGATACTTGTTCACGGATAAGGAAGTCGAGTTTGATAGCCTTTTCAATCTTTTCAACCGAATGAATAGCGGTGGTGTGGTCTTTACGGCCAAGTTCACCGGCAATCTTTGGGAAACTAAGGTGCAGTTCGCTGCGCAGCAGGTACATTGCAATCTGGCGCGGAACGACAATATGCTTGTCGCGCTTAGCGCTGCAGATTTCTTTGACGTCGATTTGGAAATGACGAGCTGTTTTATCAATAATTTGTTTGGCTGATAAATGTTGTGGTCGACTGTGACGAATATTACCAAGCAAACCTTCGGCGGTCGAGATGTCTGGTGTGACATTGCGCATTTCAGCGTAGGCGAGTAGTTGATTAAGCGCGCCTTCGAGTTCACGAATATTGGTCTTAATGTTATTTGCCAAGTATTCAATTGTTTCACGGCCCAGTTCAACCCCAGATAATGAGGCTTTGGCAGATAGAATCGCACAACGTGTTTCAAAATCTGGCATCTGAATATCGATGGCCATACCCCATTCGAAGCGACTACGCAGACGTTCGGTCAGGGTAGGAATACTTTTTGGCGGCTTATCACTACTAATAATAATTTGTTTGTTCGCCTGATGTAGTGCATTAAAAGTGTGAAAGAATTCTTCTTGGGTTTTTTCTTTTCCGGCAATAAACTGCATATCATCAATAATGAGGACATCAACATTACGGTACTTATCAGAAAAACCTTTTTTCTTGAAACGAATACTCTCTAAAAACTCTTTGACGAAAGTTTCAACACTAACGTAGAGGATACGAGCGTCTGGCTGATTCCTCGCGATCTCATTACCAACGGCCTGCATAAGGTGGGTCTTACCTAAACCGACGCCACCATATAAGAAGAGTGGGTTGTATTTGACACCTGGGTCTGCCGCCACGGCTTGGCAAGCGGTGTAGGCCAGATCATTACTCGATCCGACGATGAAATTATCGAGTGTGTAACGAGGATTAAGTCCATTGCCGGCTGCTTGTTGTGAATGGAGTGAGGGTGAAGAGCTACCAAGTAGTTCAGTTACTTCTTGAGATTGTTGTGGGGCGGTTGTCTCACGACTAATCGCTTTTTTGCCGGTCGTCTTAATAGCGTAGGTGACGTGTCGAGGGCTGACGTCATTTTTCTCAAGGATCGCTTTTATCTGCTTGTCGAACTTTACTTCGAATTGTCGCTTCGCGAAGATATTTGGCACGGCGATCGTCACAGTTTCGTCAGTCACGTCGAGCAGTTCCGTGTTTTTGAACCACGTCGTAAAGGCAGCATGCGAAATAGTCAATTCAACTTCGCCTAAAACACTTTGCCATAACGCGTGATGCATACGTAAAAACCCCTTTCCCTGCTTTCAAATCCTCACCTGTATTACTCACCACTATACATGGCTGATTAGTTTTCCACAACCACAACAGGGAAGGGAAACGGAACTAAAAATAGGGGCGTCAGTTTTCCACAATCATCGCTACTCTCTATAAATATGTGGATAAGTGGGTTAAATCAGTGGATAAGAATTCTATATTAGAAAACGGTTAATAGGTAAATTCAAGTTTTAGCCTTGCCATTTGACGCGAAAATCAGTAGAATAGAAGGGATATGCCAAAAAGAACTCACCAACCCCATACGCGTCACCGCGCTCGCACCCACGGCTTCCGTGCTCGTATTGCGACAAAAGGCGGTCGTGCTGTGATGAAGCGTCGCCGTATTAAGGGCCGCGCTAAACTCACCGTTTAAGGCGCTAGAATACACCTCACCATTGGGGTGTATTTTTTTGTTCACAACTCCTTAGTATGAGTGACGGCGGCAAATGCTATACTAAGATGTATGTTATCTTTTCTTTATCGTTTTCATGGCCATGGCAGCTTGCGCTATGTCTATAAAAACGGCACGGCGGTGCGCACCCGACTTATTACGATTAAAAGCACGTTTAATGCGCATCGTAAAACATCACGTTTTGCTGTGGTCGTCAGTAAAAAGGTTCATAAAAGCGCCGTTGGACGTAATCGTATCCGCCGCCGTATCTATGAGATTGTTCGACTTGAAATGCCAAAGATGACCCGGTCGCATGATGTTGCGATTATGGTGTTTTCGAGTGAAGTTCTTCATATGCCCGCCGCGGAGCTGAGCGAACTGGTGCGCCAGCTGTTTACTCAGGCTGATCTCTACACGTAAGGGATGATTTACCAAGAAAATACATAATTCATTATATGCCGCTGTCACCCTCTGGATATAATCACCCTACATCAACCAGTATTTAGCGAATCCCATTAAACATTGGTCGCTGGTACATACTCGTGACTTACTCTACATCCTCATCTGAGGATGTAGAGTAAGAGGTTCCTGATCTCTTTGTTGAGTATGGAGTAAAGAGTTATTCGACGAAAGAGGGGGGATATCCAACGAAGGAAGATAATATAAACCTATAGCATATACCGATATAATTACCGATATATGCTATAATAGAGATATGAACACGCCTACATATACCGTTACTCCGAAAGCACTAGATCTTGTCGCTAAGATTGCCGAAATGGTCGGCGAATTACAGGGCTCTGGCGAATATGCTCGTAACCTGCGACTTCGCAAGATAAATCGCCTTCGTTCCATTCAATCGTCACTAGCTATTGAGAATAACTCACTCTCAATTGATGAAGTAGCCGACATCATTAATGGTAGGACGGTATTAGGTGCACCAAATGAGATTCAAGAAGTTAAAAATGCCTACACCGCTTATGAACATCTCCTTGAATACAACCCCTATACTGTCGGAGACTTTCTCAAAGCTCATGAGTATATGACTGGTGATCTTGTTGAAAGTGCTGGTCGTTTCCGCTCAAAAGGTGTCGGTGTGTGGGCTGGCGACAAATTAGTACATGCCGGAGCGAAAGCCGACTTCGTACCTCGTCTTATTGCTGACTTATTAGAGTGGGCGAGTGCCTCTGATATGCATCCTTTAATCAAAAGCTCGATTATTCACTTTGAGATTGAATTTATTCATCCCTTCGCGGACGGTAACGGTCGCATTGGACGGCTTTGGCAGACTCTTAT
Organism: Candidatus Saccharibacteria bacterium UBA4727; assembly: GCA_002404195.1. GTDB lineage: Bacteria > Patescibacteriota > Saccharimonadia > Saccharimonadales > Saccharimonadaceae > UBA6022. Next base: position 5,251 of record DHJF01000044.1, read on the forward strand.
TCTAAGTTACTGGAACGAGCTTTTCGCGTGGCTTCCAATTGAAACTATCGTCTACGAAAACCAGCAGAATTATTATAATGCCCTACAGGTTGCCGGCCAATCTGCGGACTCAGGTATCTTTATCGAATTTATGCTCAGCGCTATATACCAGGCTTTAGAAGAACTGCCCGTCCATAAAGTTACCGATATATTTCCCGATATAGATACCGATAAGTTCTCAAAAAGTGAGTTAGAATTCATTGAAGCAATTGTGGGATATATCGAAAAGCATGGTGAAATCACCAATTATCGCGCGCAAGTACTGACGAATCTATCCGCTGAGAGTGTTAAGAAATACCTTGCAGTACTTGTTAAGGCTGGACTCTTTGATGCGACTGGTAAGAACAAAGGTCGAAAGTATATCGTACGCCATTAGTTGCTTGAGTCAGTCATCTTTGATAAATACAGCTTCCTCACTCGGACATGAGAAAAGCAAGCTGTTCTTACGACACTCGCCTCGTCGTGGTATAATATAAGAAATTAAAGTACCTTTTTCTGGAGTTTTAACGACGTGAATATTTTCGACATCTTAATTGTGCAGCCGATTTTTAACCTATTGATTGGCCTCTATAGCATCATTCCTGGTGGTGATTTTGGTATTAGTATTATTATCTTTACTGTTTTTGTCCGCTTTGCGCTCTACCCACTTGTTAAGCGACAGCTCCATCAAACCCAGGCAATGAAAAAACTGCAACCGAAGCTGGCGAAGATTAAACAGCAGACAAAAGGTAATAAACAGCTTGAAAGTATGCAGATGATGGAACTGTATAAAGAACATGGCGTTAGCCCATTTCGTTCGATTGGTATTCTCCTCATCCAACTACCGATTTTCATCGCGCTTTATACGGTGATTCGCATCTTTACTGAGCACCGCGACCAGATCAACGGCTTTACCTACAGCTTTATGCACGGACTCGATCCTGTTCGTCAGTTAATTACTCATCCAGAACTCTTTAACGAAAAACTGCTTGGCTTCGTTGACTTGACGAAAACAGCCTTTTCTAACGGTCATATCGATATCTTCTTGGTGATTCTCGCCGTTATTGCTGCAGGCACGCAGTACATCATGAGCAAGCAAACCATGCCACACAACGAAAGCAAAAAGCGCCTTCGTGACATCTTATCTGAGGCGGGTGACGGCAAACAAGCTGATCAGTCAGAGATGAACGCCATTGTAATGGGGAAGATGATGAAAGTTATGCCCTTCTTTATGTTCTTTATTATGGTGAGTCTCCCTGGCGCCTTGGCGCTTTACTACGCGACGTCAAACATCGTGGCAGTCATCCAACAAGCCCATCTCTTAAAGCAGGACGAAGCAGAACTTATCCAACTGGCTGACGAAGCGCCAGTACCGGGCGCTGGTAAAAAAGCGACCGCCAAAGCACGGCAGAAAGTCGCCCAAACTGCCACAGTTACTCGTATTGTCGCAAAAGAGGAGAAATAGTATGGATACACAGCAATCAATTGATTTTGCAAAAAAATACCTAGAAGATCTGATTTCTTTCTTCGGGGTGAACGTGACAGTTATCGCTGATTGTGAAGATGATGTCATTGAACTCGCCGTCTCATCGTCAGAGGTTAATAGTTTATTAATCGGTCACAATGCCGAAACGCTGCGCAGTCTGCAGTATATTATCTCAACAACCCTTCGTAACAAAGACGCCGCCCTTACTCGAGTGAATGTTGATATTGCTGATTACAAAAAGCAGCGCGCTGAAAAGATTGCTGCCCAGGCTCGTGAATGGATTGAAGCCGTCCGAACAACCGGTGACTCCTATGTTGGTGATTTAAATGCGGCCGATCGCCGCGTGGTTCATAAAGTCGCTGATGAGTACGAAGATATTCGCACTTTCTCCGAAGGTGAAGGCCGCGAGCGCCGGATCATTATTGCCCAAAAAAGCTCGTAGCAACACTATGATAATGTTGTAAAATACCACCGTGAGTAGCGGTGGTATTTTCATAACGAGAAGGAAAGACTATCAATTAATAGACTTCATATAGACATCATGGGTCTGCTCGGCCATACGTTGCCACGAATATTTATCAAGTTGTTTAAAGCCTTTTTGGATCAGACTTTGCGCCAATGTTTCACTCGCGAGAACTTCCTCGATAGCGCGGGCGATGTCGTGAGTGTCAAGGGGGTTAAAGTAATGCGCAGCATCACCATAGACCTCTGGGAGGCAAGTAGCGTTACTACTCACCACCGGGACGCCGTACCCCATGGCTTCTAAGCCCGGGAGGCCAAAACCCTCCATCAGCGAAGGAAAGATATAGGCGGCAGCTTGTGAATAGAGCCAATCACGCTGCTGGTCGGGGATGAAATCGGTAAATAAGATGTTGACGTAGCCTTTATCGGTAAAATAGGCTTCATTGGCGCGAATCGAGTCATTTTTCTTACCAACCAAAATCAATCCAAGATCTGGATGTTCCTTGAGTAGTTCTTGATGAGCGTCGCCGAGGCGCTTGATATTCTTATAGTCGCTTTGTTGCCCAACATAAAGAATAAACTGCTTGAAAGGGTGTTCAAACGGCTGCAGGGTACCGCTTGCTTTGTCGGCAGCTTCGTAGGTGACGGTGATTTTATCAGGCGTGACTTTCAGGGTGTCAACGACGGCTTGTTTAGTATATTCTGTCGGCGTCAGTAAGTGGCGACTGGTCTGGGCGACCTTCCGAAATACGTAGCGGCCAACTAATTGTTTAGCGTGATAACTAAGCCAGTTCTTGTCGGAATTATAGGTATTCAAGAGCGTTAAATCATGAAAGGTAGTAACATGAGCGCCGGTATAAAGAACCGGTTGCTGAGGCATGCAAAAATGTACTAAATCGGGCGCTAGTTCATCGAGGTAGTTTTTAAAGCCAATTTGTTCGGGTAATGAATAATTCGCAAAATCGATAGTTTCGACCTTGAAATGAGGATTGGTTGGCTGCCAAAAATCTTTATCTTTGGTTGGAACCAGCACAATATAACTATTCTCACGGTCAATCTGCTCTAAGTAGTGTAATAAACGCTCAACATAACGGCCGGTTGTGGAGTTGATAATTCGAGCATCAATAGCAATTCGCATACTAGTAGTATACTACGTGAACAAAGTCGCATTTCAAGAATACCCCTCCTGTATACCTGCTTTCACCTTTATCTCTTTCTCTTATCTCTCTTCTTCCTTACTCTTTTCCTTCCCTATATATAATAGAGACTGGATATAATTGACAATTAACAGATATAAAAACTGATGCTACTTATTCTTTCGAAAACATAACTAGGACTATAAATAGAGCTACCATGTTTATAGTACAAAAAACCCATCAGCTCATTGAAGATTGATAGTAATCAGGCGATACTGACAACTAATCGCTCAACCCATTTGGATTCTGTGATTGCCGGCACCAAGAATCTTCGCAGACTCGATTGATCAGCCTCTATGTCAGCATGCAAGAAAATGCCACATTCAAGACACCTAAACATAGACTTAATGCATTAAGTATCCTTCGCACCATATAAACAGGGGTACGCTTGCATTTTTAATCTCTCCCTCTTATATATACATATAGGAGAAAATAATCACATGACGGAGCCAATAAAGCAAACAACTCTTACAGCAACGCAGTACCATCTACTCATCCTTCTCTACAAATTCAGATACGCCACCATTCCACACCTTACTATCTACAAACAACTAAAATCAAACTCACTACAACGAAACTTCAACATACTCGTCAAGCACCACTACATAGCTAAGCAGTACAGTCCGACTGACAAGATAGATCGTAAACCAGCTCTCTACTATCTCGCTACCAAAGGCCTCGCTGTGCTTAAACAAGACAATCGCTTCGATCCACGCCTCCTGCATGCCTACTACAAAAACACATCACTCAGTGATACCTACAAGCAACACTGCGTCGGTACCCTAGCGAGCTATAACAGCCTGAGGGCGGCCTACTCGGACAGCTATGAAATATTCACCCGCCAAGAAGTAGCCTATTTTGATGACATGCCAGCCACCAAGCCAGATCTCTACCTACGCGGCCAAACTGAATACTTCGTCATCCTGGCCCACGACACACCGCTCTATCTTGTCAGAAAGCAGCTGGCTGAATACATAACCCACAGTGAGGATGAGGGCTGGGCCCGCGGAGACTATCCAGCGTTGCTCTTCGTCTTCGCTACCGTCGCTCACCAACGGGCCTTCCTGAAGCATGCCGCTCATGCACTTGAAAGTGCCGGCATAGGAGACGATGAGCTACGAATCGGCGCTACGGTCATGAGTGCACTACAAGACAGTTCTAAAACCAGCGCTATTTGGTCATTTACAGACGATCCTAGCGCCCTAGGGTCACTCGGCACGTCACACTAAGAGTAATTGGTATACTGTTGTAATTTTAGTTTTTTGAAGAAAAGTAGATTTTTTATTGCAATTGCGCTTTAATAGGTCTATCGGGTTTGGCATTTTCTGAGCCTGAGAAAGGATTTGTCTATGTGCGGAATCGTTGGATATATTGGTGGTAAAGAGGCGCAATCTATTTTAATCAGTGGCTTGAAGCGTCTAGAATATCGTGGATACGATAGTGCGGGTATTGTAACCATTGATAAAAAGGCAAAAACAACGCTTTTACGAGCGAAGGGTAAAGTGGCTGAGCTAGACAGCAAGGTAGCAACTCATCAAACAAGTGATACGGCTGGCATTGGTCATACTCGCTGGGCAACACACGGTGAGCCGAACAAGCGCAACGCGCACCCCCACCATGTTGGCGATATCTACTTGGTACATAACGGTATTATTGAGAACTACCAAGATCTTAAACGTACACTTGCAAAGCACGACTATACATTTAAGAGTGACACGGACAGCGAGGTCCTAACCGCACTGATTGACTATCTTTACAAGGACGCCAGTAGCTTACTCGAAGCGGTGAGTGGAGCCCTAAAAATGGTGGTCGGCGCGTATGGCATTGCACTCTTCAGTGTGAAGAATCCAGATGAGATTATTATTGCTCGAAATGGCAGTCCGCTGATCGTCGGCGTAGCGGAGGATGAAGTATTCATCGCCAGTGACGCTTCGGCGCTGGTAGGCTATACCGACCGGGTGATTTATCTGCATGATGGTGAAATCGGCGTGTGTACGCGTGAGGGCATTCAATTGTATGACGTCGACACGCAGGTAGTTGAAGCGAAAGTCGAGAAGCTCGAACTCGATCTTCAGTCTATCCAAAAAGAAGGGTTTGATCACTTTCTTCTGAAAGAAATCTACGATCAGCCAAACAGTCTCCGCTCGACACTGAGTGGGCGCATTAATCCCCAGACTAATAGCGTGAAACTTGGCGGGCTCAATATGAGTGATGACGAACTGCGTGATGTTCGCAATATCATGATCATCGGGTGCGGTACTGCCTATTATGCCGGCATGATGGCGGGGTATTTCATTGAGCAATTTACTGATGACGTGTCGGTGCGATCCGAGATTGCCAGCGAGCTGCGTTACCGTTCGTTTCACGTACCGGATAATACGGTGGCGCTAATCGTGTCACAGTCTGGCGAAACGGCAGACACGCTTGCCTGTCTGGAAGAATTGAAACGCCGAGGTGTGAAATGTCTTGGTGTGGTGAATGCTGTTGGGAGTACGATTGCCCGTGAGGTTGATGGCGGGGTCTATGTGCATGTCGGCGCGGAGATTAGCGTGGCGAGTACAAAAGCCTTCACCTCACAAGTAGCTGCCGTTACGATGTTTGGGCTTATGGTAGCCCGGGCCAAGGGTGTTAGTTCTAAAGATTTGAACACCTACATTAATGAGCTTGATATGTTGCCGGGTGAGATTGAGGCAGTGCTAGAGCGATCGGCGGGTGAGATACAGCAGATTGCCAAGAAGTACGCAAAGTATGACCATGCGCTGTATGTGGGCCGTGATACGCACTATCCAATTGCGCTTGAAGGTGCTTTGAAACTGAAAGAAGTGAGCTATATTCAGGCGGAAGGGTATGCCGCTGGCGAGTTAAAACATGGGCCGATTGCTCTTATCGACGATCGCTTCTTTGAAGTTTGCTATCTTCAGGACAATTGGTTGTACGAGAAAACCCAGAGTAATATCATTGAAATGAACACCCGGGGTGCTCATGCGATTGTTATCACCGATACGGATAAACGGATTGCCGCTGAAGAAGTCATACGTATCAAGACGAAGCTTGAGCTCCTTACGCCACTTGTTTTTAATGTGGTTTCGCAACTTCTTGCCTATTATATTGCGGTTGCCCGCGGCAATGATGTTGACCAACCGCGTAACCTAGCGAAGAGTGTCACTGTAGAATAAGTCGAGGGTTACTTTTTTGAGAGAGTAACTGCTTTACCGATGGCAAAGAAGATACCGTCGAGGGCCACGTCCCATAGGCGGGAGGTAACAGTGACAAGGAGAGCGAATTCGGTCGGCATGACGATGCTGAGCAGACCGAGCAGGATGCCTTCACGGACACCAATGCCGCTCGGTGCGAAGATAGCTAGCATGCCAAGTGCGCCCGCCAGATTACTGACACCAATCACAAACAGCATATTATCGTAGCCCAGCGCCGGGTAGACGGCTTTGGCGATGAAAAACAGTGCCGTACCGCTGAGGAGTGCACCGACAAC
>DHJF01000044.1:12087-12882 GCA_002404195.1 Candidatus Saccharibacteria bacterium UBA4727
GTGTTGATTGTCTTTTTACGAATCAGCTTATGCGCCAGTGAAATCAGGCGGTTGAAGATTGGTGGCCAGATTGCGACGATACAGGCGAGCAAGACGCCAATCATCAGCAGCTTGATAGTGCCGCCTACGACATTGAGTCGTGGATCAAAAATGAGAATTGCAAAGGCAACAATCATCACTACTGAAACCTGCAAGGCGCCTTCGAGCAGTGAGCTGACAGCCAGTTTACTTTTGGCGATTCCGTGTTTCGAGGCAAAATAAATCTTGCCAAGAATCCATGGGGCGGTACCAGGAATATAGCGGCCAAGCCACGATTTGGCGTAGACATACACCAGCTGACGAGTGCTTTTTTGTAAGTCTTTTGCGCCGAGGCCTCGTAGGAGAGTAAACCAAATAAAGATTTGCCAAAAACGCATAGCAAGACCAAGCAGGCTGGCGATAATCACAAACTGCCAGGCAAAATGAACTGTTTTAAACTGCGCAAAGTCGATACGGCTAATGTACATAACTAAAAAGACAATCAGTAATGTATAAAAAACGAATGGCACGGCACGAGCGAGTACTTTAAGGAGCCGTTGGTTCATAGGAGTTCCTTAAACATATGGATATAGCGAGTGGCGGCAGCTTGCTGTGAATATTTCTCACGAACTGAATGCGAGGCGCCCCTGCCGAGTTTGTCGAGAAGCGCGCGGTCGTCATAGAGTGTTGTTATTCGATCAACAATTTGGTCAGGCGACTTGGGATCAACCAAAAAACCATTGACGTTATTTTTGACGAAATCTTTCGTACCACCAG
>DHJF01000044.1:13004-13270 GCA_002404195.1 Candidatus Saccharibacteria bacterium UBA4727
TCACTGTTGTCTACCCAGCCCGCCATCATGACGGACGAGTCGAGGCTATTGTCGGCAATGTATTGTTGTAGCTCAGCCTCAAGCGGGCCGCTGCCAACGATAATCGCTTTGATTTTTTTACCAGATACTTGCAGGGCTTTGATGGCCTGTAGCAAATAGACGACACCTTTTTCCCTACTGAGTCGACCGACAAAAAGGAGGGTAAAATCACTAAGTTTGTATTGTTTTTTGAGAGCAGCTGAGACGACAGCGCTGGAGAATTGTTC
>DHJF01000029.1 GCA_002404195.1 Candidatus Saccharibacteria bacterium UBA4727
GCGCCGCACCGGCCGTTCTGGGACGAGATGAAAATATCGTGACGCCACCTGTACCATCTCTCGCCAATCACCAATCGCAAGCGCATCAAGCGCCTTGTCCGGATAGCCGCAAAAATACAGCCCGAAATTATGACGCTGTGCGTCGTTCAGGCGATTAAAAACGACCGTTAGGCGCCGAAAGAGGCTCTCCGTCCCCGCCTCTTCACCGGCCAGTTCTATGAGCCGTACCTGGGAAAGTTCAGGAATAACGCCAAGCTCATGATGGGACGAACTGGCGAGGTAGGTATGGAACCAAACTGTCATATCCTGGGCTTGTTCGATAACGGTCGGCTGGTCAATGAGCCGTTCAAGCGTGACTGTCATGAAACAAACACTGCCTCAAGACCCAATGCGAGCCAGCGCTCGACATCGCGTGGTTTAGATTCTACCTCTGGAAAACTACGTTGGAGTTTTTTATAAATAGTATCGAGATCGTTAGGTGGGCTCGAAACGAAATACTTGAGCGTCCGGTCGGTCAGTTCACTTGGCATCACCACCGCATTGTCACGTTCAACCATATGAAGTTCAATTTTACGAATAGCAGCAAGAGTATCGCCCGACACGTCGGCATGAGCGCCCTGCTTGCCAAAGAGTGAACGCACGCGAAGCGCCTTCTTCTCAGGCTCGGTAAACCCATGTAGCTCCTTGATGAGAGCGAGTGTGACGATCCGTAGATCGTCGTGTGTACGAGGATCGGTATCGATAACTTGCCTCCCTGAAACCTGCTCGCCTTCAGGAGCAATTGCCGGCATTTTCGGCTCTTCTACAAGTGCTGGCATATCGACAATTATTGGCTCAGACGCAACAATAACAGAGTCCTCGACAATAGGCGACGTCACAGACCCTTCATCATTATTCGTCACCCGACCCTGGACATATTTACTGGGTTGATACACCAGCGGTTGCTGGCGTGCGGGCATATTGCGCGGCGTTGGTGCAGTGACAACTGGCGTTACTTCTTGTGGCAACACAACGACACTCTCAGGTTGGATTGGCAGTACGTCTACGTGCTGTTCGAGTAATACATCAGCAACAAGTGGTGGCATACAGCTCATCAGCCTGCCGAAATCATTAAATTGCACGCCAAACCGTTGCGCGAGTTCACGTGGTTCGGTGTCGGTTCGTAGATATTCAACGTAACAATCGATGAGATTCAGATCAGTCGAAGCGGCGGCATACTCACGTTGATACGCAGTAATAACACTACCCTCGAGTTGATTAAGTGTCATTTGGTCGTCGAGTTGCACTCCGTTTGAGGCAAACGTCTGGCGTAATTTTTCTTTCAGTCTCGAAAACGCCCCCGACTCAGTTGGCTCCACTATCGTTTCAGGCTCAGTCTCGGAAGTCTCGACAACCGCTTCGTCGCGCACTTCAGGCCCGGTCGTCTCGGTTGCTGGTGCCGCGTCCCAAGACGCACTCAATGCTTGATCCAAAGCCTTGTACGATTCCTCTTGTGAATAGTTATGTCGGACCAAAATATCTCTAACCACTTGGTGAACACTTGCATACACTGAACGTTGGCCAATCGCCTCACCAGTCACGTCGGCAATTTGCGTATAAGCAACACCGCTAAACAATGCCCGAAAGCGTTCAAAGTGCTTCACTCTTGTGAATCGAACTGGTCCGTGAAGGGCCATGATTGTCGCGGCAAGCACATCAACATTTTCCGGAGCAAGTACCATGTTATCGGGGTCATCGCCGAATAGTTCGGTCGTATCGCCAAAAATACTACTAATCACTTTTTGAACACTTCGAGAAAGCGGCGCGTTAGCCGTCGGTTCATGCATCATGTCAATGGGCGCAACAGCTTCTTCTGCGACCGGCACGGGCATTGCGACATCAGGTGCCGAGACAGGAACGGGTTGTTCAGAGACGGGAACCTCGAATGCAGGCGCTTGCAGTGCGACGACGCCAAGAACTGCCACTAAACCAGCGCCATGTTGATCGAGCTCTTTGAGCTGATCATCGGTCAACTCCTCGGCGCGTCGCCGAAACGCCGCCACAACACTTTCGGTCTGCGTCGCCTCGAGGCCAAGTGAGATCGCTAATTGAGCCATACGCTGCGTCGCTACTGCTCGGTTGAGCTCAGGTGCTCTTTCTAAGATATCCCGTTCTTGACTGCTCAAAAATTCACTACCACTACTCACAAAAAGTCTCCTATAATTTCAGCTATCATACTGCTATATCAGAGCGGCGGCAAGCATAAGCGGCCAATCTAGCGACGAGTGGTGATAACCTGCAGCGTCGGTAGCTCGGGTGATTTGCGAATTTGTAGTTTTGAAACATTTTCGAGCAGGGTGAATTCACCGTCAAGCTGAATAGGTACACTTGCGGGCTCTTTGAATAACAACGTATCACTCGCTTTCATCGTGCCTGGCATATAGCCAAGCGTACTCGCAGTGAGAAACGAACTATTTTTTGTCAACCCCGACACGTCAAGGTCACGACTCAAAAAATCAAGATCGCCTGTTTTGTCATGACGCATTTTCATAAAGCCAGCCACATAACGACCGCTCACTGCCATGATATCAGTAACCGGTTCGCCACCATCGTCACCATCACGAGAAAACAATGGAAGTACGCCCTCGTGACGTGTTTTGAAGTAATAGAGCACCAATCGGCCGAGCGTCAGAGGCAAGTTCGCCGCCCCGTGCTGCAATTGTTCTCGTATTTTGGGATTATCAAACTGGTGCGCAGCCATAGCCGTCCAACCAAGTGTGGCATAAAGGAGTGTACTGCGCCAATATTCATCATTGACCATAATCTCAAGCGGACGAACGGCGACGGTCCTATCTTGTGCTTCAAGCACTGGTAGTGGGTCACGCCTTGCAGCGGGAATGTGAAAATTGTGTGCGCCATCACCAAAATTACCCAGATTCAAAATGCCGAGTTTGACACCTGCGACACCAGCCACCCGCACACCATTAGCGACCTGCAGTGCTGTGCCATCGCCACCAACCGATAGGACGGTATCATCTTCTCTGAGAGTTGCCGCGATAGCATCGATATTATCGGTCGCGTCAGGCGATGGAGTCGAAAAAGACTCATATTTCACCCCATCCTCTCGCAGGCGATCAAACACATCACGCTGCACGTTGCTAGCGTGCGAACTTTTCGGATTATGGACAACCAGGACACGGCGCTCTGACTTATGATCTATCATCTATTTCTTAATTATACCATATACTCTACAAAAGTAAATGACCCAGCCAAAACGACTGAGTCATTATCTGTCACAGACCTCACTTTAGCCGAGGTACTCGTGGAGTTTCTTGGCGTCTTTGTGCTTACGCAACTTCGCCAAAGCTTTGGCTTCTATTTGGCGAATACGCTCACGAGTGACGGCAAATTCCTGGCCAACCTCTTCGAGGGTGTGGCTTTTGCCGTTTTCGAGGCCAAAACGCATTTTGACGATTTTCTGCTCACGATCAGACAGGGTTGAAAGAACAGCCTGGACTTGCTCTTTAAGCAGCTGACTCGCAGCCGATTCTTCTGGCGTCGTGCCATCTTCGTCTTCAATGAAGTCAAGCAGGACTGAATCTTCGTCGTCACCATCACGGCCAACGCCGGCGTCGAGCGACGTAATATCTTGCTTGATCTTGATGACATATTCAACTTTTTCGGGTTCCATCTCGAGCTCTTTTGCCAGCTCTTCAATAGTAGGTTCACGGTTCAACTCTTGGGTCATGCGACGCTGGGTACGCAGTAACTTATTAATCGTCTCCACCATGTGCACCGGGATACGAATCGTACGAGCTTGGTCGGCAATCGCACGGGTAATCGCCTGACGAATCCACCACGTGGCGTAGGTGCTGAACTTGAAGCCTTTGTCTGGGTCAAACTTTTCAACCGCACGGAGCAAGCCGGTGTTACCTTCTTGAATAAGATCAAGAAAATCAAGACCACGCCCACTATAACGCTTGGCAATCGAAACTACCAGGCGCATGTTTGCCTCGGCCATTTTGTCTTTCGCCTTTTTTTCACCAGCTACCACGCGCTGGGCGAGAGCTAACTCTTCTTCAGCGTTAAGGAGGGGGATCTTACCAATCTCTCGTAGGTAGAGACGAACGGAGTCGTCAGATACATCATCAAAGTATTGACCATTGTTAATGGTTTCAACATCATCTTCTTCTTCGTCGATTAGTTCGTCGAGGGCCGGTCCGTCAATATCGCTGAGTGGTCCACCACTACCGTCAATCACAACATCATCTTCGGTTATCACACTTTTATCGTCTGCCACGTGTTATCTCCTTTATAAGAGTATTTAATTCACTGCGAATGTTCGTTGCTTTGGCGTCGTCACCGACAGCTTCAGCTTCACGAAGCGCCTGAGTGAGAATTTCTTTTTGTTGTTTCTTGTGTTCATTTATCACTTGGCGGAGCAATCGCGCTGTTTCGAAATATCGATCTTGGTCATCCCAATCAGCGTAGCGAGCGTCGGCCTTCAATAGTAGTATTTTGACATACGTGTCAGTACTTTGCAAGCTTTCAGGGGTCGTTTTGATAACTTTTCCCGCATGTTTGGCTAAGAATGCTGCCACAGCCTGACGCTCCTCGCCCACAAACATCGTCGTATCGACGGTAGCAAATAACTCCTGGCTCGGCGGATCAATCAGCGAGACAGCGAGGAGGTTGTCCTGGTAGGCATTTGCATCAGATGGAGTCGGGCCGCTTGGTACTACCCGACGTAGCGGCTGGTCGGCGGGAATTGACTCAGTCGCAGTCTTAGCCTGCACTGCAGCGAGCGATGAACCAACCATAGTGGCAATTTTTTGTTCATAATGTTCTTTTTCAACGGGATCTTTGAGCAATCGCACGACTGCCAAAGCTGCGGTTGTGAAGCCACGCTTACCCGCTGCTGTCGTGACATCTTCACGCAACTTATATTGATTCAGCACCCAGTCCACCGCCGGCTGCGCGCTATCTATTACCTGTTGCCACAACGCGACATCTTGCTGAATCAATTCATCAGGATCTTTGGCGCCACCAGGCAGACTAATGATGGTCAGTTCCACACCAACCTCACTGGCAATCGGAATGGCGCGCTCGGTGGCGGCCAGGCCAGCTTTATCGCCATCAAACGCCAAGCGAATATTGCCCGTCAGTCGACGCAGGGCGCGCAGGTGGAATTCCGTCATCGCCGTTCCCGCTGTCGCCACTACCTGCGTTACACTCGCCTGGTGGCTACTGACGACGTCAAGGTTACCTTCAACAATCACAGCGTAGTCATTGGTACGAATCGCCTCTTTCGCCTGAGATAGCCCAAAAACATGGCGACTTTTGTCGTACAGCGGTGTTTGTGGCGTATTTAAATACTTGGGTGCATTGGGAATATCTTCTAAAATTCGCCCCGTAAAGCCAATTACCTGCCCCGTCCCGTCCATGAGCGGCACCGTCATGCGACCGCGGAACATATCACCACCAAAACGATTCGTCAGTCCAGCGTCAGTCAGTTCCTGGCTAGAAAAACCTTTTTTGCGCAAAAATTGCACCAAGGCATCGCCATTATCTGGCGCATAGCCAATTTGAAACGTCTGCACAATTTCTTTCGACAGCCCGCGCTTTTTAAAGACATATTCCAGCGCATGCTGGTTACTTAGCAGACTGTGTTGATAATAGTTGGCCGCCAATTTATTAGCATCGAGTAGGCGCTTCTTACGCCTCGCTATTTCTTGGTCGCCCTTTGACTCGTATATACTCAGGTCAACACCTGCACGACGCGCCAAATGTTCCAGCGCCTGACGAAAATCAACACCTTCAACTTCCATAATAAAGGTGAAGATATCGCCACCTTTATTCGACGAAAAGTCATGCCAAATGTGTTTATCGGGGCTAACGACAAAACTCGGCGTTTTTTCGCCACTAAACGGACTAAGACCCTTAAAATTGCGCCCTGCTCGCTTGAGCTGCACGTACTCCCCAATCACGTCTTCAATATTGAGACGAGCCCGTACTTCTTCTTTGGCGTCTTGCATAGTTATAGTATACCACTTTTACCTCTGTAATGAGTGCTGGTGTATATTGCTCCGGCACCGCTCTTATGCTTAAATAGCACTACCTATGAACCCAGACCAAAATCAATATCCTATCGATTATCTCAACCAAATCGCTCCGGCGCCTCAAAAAGCCGGTCCGAGCCGAAAGGTGTTCGTGATCTTGGTCGGACTTGGCGTCCTGGTGTTTATTGTCGTTAGTCTGTTGATTTTCAGTAGCCTATCGGCGGGGCCGACTACTGACATGCAGCGTCTGGCCGCCCGCTTGGCCACGCTTAAAAGCATTGCGACAGCCGCCCAACCGACCATTAAAAGCAGTCAGCTGCGCAGCACGAATAGCAGTCTGACGAGCAGCCTATCGAACGCCAACCATACAATCGTGACACCACTTGCCAGTGCCGGTATTGATACGGCCAAACTCGACAAAGCTATCGTCGCAGCCGAGAGCGGTGATGCAATTACCGCCAAACTTGAAAACGACCGTCTGAACGGTATCTATGACGACGCCTATGCCCGGGAGATGACCTACCAACTCTCCTCCACCATTTCATTGATGGATAAAATCTACACCAGTTCGTCTAACCAACAAGTCAAAGATTTTATGCAAGCTACTGATAAGAACTTTGAACCAATCAAAAAACAATTCGAAGATTTCAAACCAAGCGACAGCTAGCCTTCGTTGACTAAATTGTAGCTCAGACGGATAAAGTCATACAGCTCGTCTTCGGGAACTTGGCCGGTACACAAAATCGTGTTCCAGTGTTTTTTGTTCAAGTGATAGCCCGGCACGACTGTCTCGTATTTTTCACGCAGCAATTCTGCTAATTGCGGGTCGCACTTCACACTAATGCGCAGCGGCTTGCTGTCTTTTTGCACAAGCGCAAACATCTTATCACCGGCTGATTTATCGCCAATTTTAAAAACACTGGTGTTCTCGCCAAACGGAAAATCCAACCACGCATTCGGGTACGTTAATAAATAGTCTTCGAGTTCTTGATAGGTCATGATTTCACCTTTGCTAAATAATACTGTAGTTCCATAATACTGCCACGAATATCGCCGAGAGCACGGTGTTCTTCAGGTTTGGCGAATTTCTTGCGGAACTTTCCTTCAAAAACCACCTTCCAGGCGGTCACGTCGAGCATCCGGTAATGTAACCGTGCATCGAGGCGCGCCCATTCGTTGGTAATAAAGCGACGGTCTTGGTGAATCGAGTTCCCTGCCAGCAGTACTGGCTTGTCTTTTTCAAAATGCTCATCAATAAAAGCGAGTAGCTCATTTTCGACCAGACGCCCCGAACGGCCAGCTTCCAGATTTTGTTTGATTAAACTGTCGCGTGATTCTGGATTAGCATCCCAAAAAGCTTTGCCGATTTTCATGCGTTTTTTTAGTAAGCGTGGCCCCACTTTGACGACACCTTCGTAGGTAGCCAGCTCTTTAAAATTCCAATCAGGATTGTGACTGATTGGAATTTTAAAGAGCTGGCTACCTACGAAGGTGTCGTCAAAGTGGGGCCA